>SXMI01000080.1 GCA_005777415.1 Actinomycetota bacterium
CTGAGCTACGTCCGCAGAACTCCTGACGCTACCAGACCGGTGCGGTCATCCCGAAGTCCGGAGCCGCTCGGCGAGTTCGACGGCCAGTCCGACCTCGGTGATCCCGTCGACGGTCGACATGCGGTCGCCCTGGGCGAAGGTCAGCGCGGCCACGTCGCGATCGTGACGGCCTCGGACGACCAGGTCCGGGCCGAGCCGGTAGACGTCGACGATGGGCTGCCACCGCCGGCCGTTGACGACCAGCACCCGGCGGGTCGACAGGACGACCGCTGCGGGATGGCCGAGCATCTGCCCGGCGACGGCGGCGAGCACGATCTCATCGGGTTCGAGCAACGCCCCCACCACCGAGAACGGCACCACGGCCGCATCCTGGTCCGCAGGGTCGAGCCGGCCGATCGCGGCGGACAGTCCGGTCGTGTCGCTCGGGAGCGCCCCGTCCTGGACCGAACCACCGTGGGATGAACCGCCCGTCCACGCGTCCCCGGCGACGGAGCCCGCCGTCGACCCCTCGAACAGCGGGGCGTCGTCGACCGCCTCGGCCTCGAGCACCTCGTCGGCGAAGGGGTCGGCCGTCGGGGCAGTGGACCACATCGAGTCCGGACCGAACGGAACGCTGGGCGGCACCACCTCGGCGTTGTCCACCGCCACCGTGGTGAAGAGGTCCGACTCGTCCGGGTCCCGCAGTTGGGCGTGGCAGTGGACGCAGGTCACCGCGTCGAAGGAGTTGGCGCCGCCGCAGTACGGACAGGACCACCAGTTCGGATCGGTGGCGGACACGGTCAGCCCGGTCCGCGGAGATCGATCCGGAGCACGAGCACGCCGTCGACCAGCTCGGCGGTGGCGTCGGCGAGCATGGCGAAGTCGCGGAAGTCCTGCTCCGCCTGCCTGATGAACTCGCGGCGCGCCTCACCCTCGACGGGAGGGATCTGTCGACGGCGCACCGACGCCGCCCGCTCGGCGAACCGGTCGATCATCTCCTGGGGATCGAACCCCTCACTCACGGCCGTCGGTTCCCCATCCCTGGGAGGCCCAGCTGCCTCCGGCGACCGGGGCGACGGACGCCCCGGGGGTCACGTCCACCACCGAGGCGACCGTCGGGACGGCGAACGACGGTGGCCCGGCGGACACCGGCTGATCGGCCGGCGCCGGCGTGAACTCGACGTGGAAGGCCGGCTGCACCTGACCCGTCGTGGTCACCTGCGGGGCGCTCAGGCGCCAGAACACCACCGAGGAGACGCCGATGACCGCAGCCAGGCCGAGCAACCCGGCGACCGCCAGGTTGAGCCGCTGGGTCGCCTGCTCGCTCTCGCTGACGCGCTCGCCGAGCTGCTCCGGTCCGTCGGTGACGAACGGATCCTCCTGGGCCGAGGCCAGGGAGGCCGACCCGGCCAGTGCGACCAGGGCGAGGAGAGCGAACAGGACCGGCGCCACCAGTCGGCGGAGCCACCGGATACGGGGACGATCGGCATGCATGACGGCCACAACCTATCCGGGTCGGGACGGGGCCACGCGCCAGCGGGAGACGGTCCCGGCCCTCAGACCCGTTCCTCCCGGCCCTCAGACCCGTTCCCCCCGGCCCTCAGACCTGTTCCGCCGGGCACCAGAAGGTCGTCCGACCGGCCACCGTCGCCCGGGACAGCGGTGCCCCGCACCGGGGACAGGTTCCCCGGGCGTCGCGGGGCTCCTGCAGGTCGCCCGTGTCCGATCCACCCCGGCGGCCCAGATCGGACACGGTCGAGCGGATCGTGCGCGCCAGTCGGCGTCGCTCGCTCGGATCGAGGGCGCGAGCGACCCGGTCGGGCCGGATCCGGGCCCGCCAGAGTGACTCGTCGACGAGCAGGTTGCCCAGCCCGGCGACGGCGCCCTGGTCGAGCAGCACCGCCTTCAGTGGACGGCCGCTGTCGAGGGCGGCCGACAGCTGGGCCGTGGACAGCGTCGCGGCGTCCGGGCCCAGGTCGGCCGGATCGGGGTCGAGCCGCACCGACCCGAGCCGCCGGGGGTCGATCACCTCCAGACCACCGGCCGGGGCGGTCCGCAGCCCGAAGCGGACCCACGCGGCCCGGTTCCCGGCCGGGCCGTAGCGGAGCCCGTCGATCGCAGCGTCGCCGTCGACGAGGAGACGCCCCGTCATGCCGAAGTGGAGCCCCAGCGACGGACCACGCGCGTCGGGGCCACCGAGGTCGACGATGAGCAGCTTCCCGTGGCGCCGGACCCCGACCACGGACCGACCCGTGACCGACGCGCGCAGGACCTCCGGTTCGACCCCCCGGAGGTAGCGCCCGTCGGGCAGGTCGACACCGAGGACGGTGCGACCGGCGAGCCGGGCCGCAGCCCTCCGGTAGGCCTCGACCTCGAGGAGCTCGGGCACGCCGGCCCGTCAACCGGTGGCCGCGGCCAGGGCCTCGAGCAGGTCGCGGACCAGGTCGTCCGGGTCCTCGAGTCCGACCGACAGCCGCACGGTGCCCGGCGTGATCCCGGCGGCGGCGAGCTCCTCGGGGAGCAGGTTGACGTGGGTGGTGGACGCCGGGTGCGTCACCAGCGTCTCCGGGCCGCCGAGGGAGGTGGCGAGCTGACAGATGCGCGTCGCCTCGACGAACCGGGCGCCCGCCTCGGCGCTGCCGACGTCGAAGGTGAGCAGACCTCCGGGCAGGCGCATCTGTCGCCGGGCGAGCTCGTGCTGCGGGTGGCTGGTGAGCCCCGGGTAGCGCACCTCGACCACCCGGTCGTCGGCAGCCAGAACATCCGCCAGACGGGCGGCGGTCGACGTCTGGCGTTCCCGCCGGTCCCCCCGGGTGCGCACGCCGCGCAGACCGGCGGCGGCGTCGTGGGGCGACGCGTTCGCCCCCTGCAGGACGGCGAAGCCCCAGATCCAGTCGAGCAGCTCGCGACTGCCGGCGACGACACCGAGCGTGGCGTCGTTGTGTCCACCGATCGCCTTCGTGGCCGAGTGCACCACCAGGTCGACGCCGTGGTCGTGCGGCCGCTGGCCCAGCGGCGTCGCGAACGTCGAGTCGACGGCCGTCACGGGACCCCTGATGCCGCCGAGACGCTCCAGGTCGACCAGGTCGAGCCGGGGGTTCGCCGGGGTCTCGGCGAACACCAACGTGGTCCGGCCCGGAACCACGGCGGCCTCCCAGGCGTCCGGGTCCGTGGCGTCGACGAAGGTGACGTCGATCCCGAAGCGGGGACAGACGGCCTGGAAGAGCAGCTGGGTGCCGGCATAGAGCTGGTGCTGGGTGACGACGTGGTCGCCGGCCGAGCACAGGCCCAGCACGACCCCGCTCACCGCACCCATGCCCGAGGCGAACGCGCGGGCCGCCTCGGCGCCCTCGAGCTCGGCGATCGCCGACTCGAACGCACCGACCGTCGGATTGCCGTAGCGGCTGTAGAACTGGGTGGACCCGGTCGAGGTGGCCATGCGGCGGCCCTCGTCGACCGACCCGGTCACGAAGGTCGACGTGGCCCAGACCACCGGGGCCAACGACCGGTCACCGGGGGTTCGACCCGCCCGGATCGCCACCGTGTCGGGTCGCCACGGGGGCGGCCCCGACTCTGCGGGCTCGTCGGGCTGGTTCGGCTCAGTCATCGATGGACCTCAGGAACTCGGCGATCCGGGGACCCAGGATCCCCGTCTCGATCAGGAAGGCATCGTGCCCCTGGGGCGAGTCGATGTCGACGTCGTCAACCTTGACGCCCAGGGCCCGGAGCGCGTCCCGGAGCGCGTGCTGCTGGACGGGCGGGTAGAGGCCATCGCTGCGCACCGACACCACCTGCACCGGCACCTGCACGCGGCCCAGCGCCTGTTCCAACGACCCCCGGCCCCGGGCCACGTCGTGCAGGTCCATGGCCCGGTTGAGGCGCAGGTAGCTGTTGGCGTCGAACCGGCGCACCAGCTTGATGCCGTGGTAGTCCAAGTACCCCTCGACGTCGAACACCGGGTCGGCCGTGAAGGCGAATCGGTCGATCACCGAGCGATGGAACCTCGCCGCGAACGCCTCGTCGCTGCGGTACGTGACCTGGGCGCACATGCGGGCGACCATGAGCCCGCGCCACGGTCCGTCACCGGGCGCCGCGTCGTAGTAGTCCCCGCCCCGGAACCTCGGGTCGGCCTGCACGGCCATCCGGCCGATGTGGCTCCAGGCGATCTGGAGTGCGGACGCCTCGGAGGTGGTGGACGCCAGCACCAGGGACCGGACCCGTTCGGGAAGGATGATCCCCCACTCGAGCGCCTGCATCCCGCCCATCGACCCGCCCACCACGGACCGCCAACGCTCGACGCCGAGGGCGTCCGCGAGCGACGCCTGCACGCGCACCATGTCCCGGATCGTCACGACCGGGAAGGTCGAGCCGTAGGGGCGGCCGGTCGACGGGTCGTCCGAGGCCGGGCCCGTCGTCCCCTGACAGCCACCCAGCACGTTGCTGCACACGACGAACCAGCGGTCCGTGTCGATGGCGCGACCGGGACCGATCATCCCCTCCCACCACCCGTTCCGCCCGGCGGCGTGACTGTCGCCGGTCAGGGCATGGCAGACGAGCACGGCGTTCGAGGCGTCGGCGTCCAGGGTGCCCCAGGTCTCGTAGGCGACCTCGATCCCGTCGAGGTGCTCGCCACCCTCGAGCGAGAAGGGTCGGTCGGCGGGCAGACGGTGGAACCGACGGCCACCCACCGGATCACCCGGGCGCCACGCGCCCGTCACCGGGAGGTCGTCGGGGAGAGGGAGGCGTGGGGACATGGTCAGGCGTCGTCGTGTTGACGGCAGCGCCGGGACGAGGACAGGTGGTTGTCGGCCCGATCGCCGACCACATCCCCACCCGTGGGCGGGAAGGCACCTTGGGTGTCCTGCCCAGGTTGCCGGACCCCGAAGGGCCGCTCGTGATGATCGCTTCCACGATCCACGCTCCGGCCGAGGACTGTCAAACCTGGGGGGCGTGGGGTTCCGCCGGTCGTCACGTCCGGGCGGCACGCTCGAGCCACCACCCGAGCAGTTCGTCGTCCTCCGGGACGCCGTGGGCCTCGCACATCGTTCTGCCGAGCCGGCGAAGCAGGTCGCCACGAGTACCACCATCGGCCTCGCTCACGCGGCGGGCGAGCAGCGCCCCCCGCTCCCAGGCGGTCGAGTCGGTGGGCAGCGGCACCCGGGCGAGCGCCGAGGCCGAACACCGGAGCGTCCCGGGCGACCGGCCCGAGCCCAGGTGCTCGGCCGCCATCCGGGCTGCGACCGACGGCGAGCAGAGCGCAGCCAGCAGCCGCCACACGTCAGCGGGATCGTGCGGCTCGACGGAGACGACCGGGGTGACCGGGACCCACCGGCCTGCCTCGTCGACCACCGCCTCGAGCACCCGCGTCTGCGTGGCGACCAGCAGCTTCGGCCGGAGCCGACGACGCACCCAGTCGGCGACCCGCGGCGCGTCCGATTCCAGTGCGGTGAGGTCGAGTCGCGGTGCTGCGACGTTCCGCCCGCCGAGGCGGTGGGAACGGATGCCCCACGACGAGCGGGCGGGGTCGATCATCCCCACCGTCACGAGCTGCGGGGCGGCCTCGTCGTACCCGGTCTCATCGGGTTCCCGGGCCGCGGCGGCGAGCGCATAGAACTCGTCACGGAAGCCTGCGGTCGTGGCGGCGAGCGACTCCAGGTGGAAGGCGGTGGCCCGTGGCCCCGCCACGACGGGGATGCCGGCGGGGGCTGCGAGCAACGGACCCCAGCTGGCACCGGGTTCCGGGGTGGGCGCCACGCCCACGGCGAGCACCTCGCCACCCCAGGCCACGCGGACCCGACCGGGGCGATCCGCACCGACCCGGACCACCGGCGCGCAGACGTGGACGGCCGCATCGAAGTGGAGCTCGTCACTCCCCCAGAGGGCCGCCAGCTCGGCGCCCTCGAGGACGCTGTCCCGCACCGAGGCAGCGTCCCGGGCGGCGAGGAACGATGCCGGCTGCACCATCATCGACACGCCACGGTCGCGGAGCAGCTCGAGCGAGGCCAGGAGGAACAGCCCGGCGGTGTCCGCGTAGGGACCGAGATCGCCGAACCGGTCACGCAGGACGCTGCGGGTCGCCGCGTCCCGGGCTGTCGCCGAGGCGTTCTGGGCCAGGAAGGGCGGGTTGCCGACGACCAGGTCGACGCGACCGATCAGGTCCGCCAGGGGCGCGCCCAGCGCGTCGCCGACGCGCAGGTCGACTGCATCGGCGGCCCGGGGGTCGGCACCGTTCCGGTCGGCCCACGCCGAGAGTGACGCCCGGGCAGCGGCGACGGCGCCGGGGTCGACATCGATGCCGACCAGACGCTCGCAGACCTGCTCGGGGGTGAGTCCGCCGGCGAGCAGCCGGTCGGCGGCGGCGAGCAGGAAGTGGCCGGTCCCGCAGGTCGGGTCGAGCACCAGCTCCGGTCGGCGGCCGAGCTCCTCGAGCGCCAGCGAGCAGAGCGCGTCGGCGAGCGGACGAGGGGTGTCCCACGCACCCAGGCGACGACGTGCGTCCGGTCCCGATGCCCGCTCGAGCATGCCGACAGTCTCGTCCCGCCGGGGCCCGGATCCGGGGATGGGCGCCCTCAGTCCTCCCAGTGGGCCAGGTCGCCCAGCCGGGGGTCGTTCGAGAAGACCTCGACGACGGGCAGGTCCAGGCCGAGGCGCTTCTGCATTCGACGGATCTCGAGCTCCTGGTTCCAGAGCACCAGCGAGACGACGACGCCCGACTCACCGGCCCGGGCCGTGCGCCCGGAGCGGTGCAGGTAGGACTTGTGCTCGTTGGGCGGGTCGTAGTGGACCACGACGTCCACGTCGTCGACGTGGATGCCGCGAGCGGCGACGTCGGTCGCCACGAGCGCCGACACCTTGCCGGCCGAGAAGTCCGCAAGGGCGCGCTCACGGATGTTCTGGCGCAGGTCGCCGTGGATCGCCCGGGCCCGGACGCCCTCGTCCTCGCGCCGGCCGGCGAGCCGGTCCGCGCCGTGCTTGGTCGCCGAGAAGACCATCGTCCGATCGGCGCCACGGATGATCGCCGCACAGACCTTCACCTTGTCCATCTCGTGGACCTGCAGGAACAGGTGGGTCATCTGCTCGACCGTGGCGCCGCGGGAGGCGACCTCGTGCCTGGTCGGCTCGTGCTGGTAGCGACGGATCAGGCCGTCGACGACGCCGTCGAGGGTCGCCGAGAACAACAGGGTCTGGTGCTTGGCCTCGACGTTGCGCAGGATCCACTCCACCTGCGGCAGGAACCCCATGTCGGCCATCCGGTCCGCCTCGTCGATGACCACGTGCTGGACGTCGGCGACGGTGAGGTCGCCGCGTTCGATCAGGTCGATGGCACGGCCGGGGGTGCAGACCACGAAGTCGACCCCGTCCTGGAGGTGCTTGATCTGCTTGTCGATCGGGTCACCGCCGTAGATCGCCGCGATCCGGACGCCGAGGGCGTGGGCCGCCGGGAGCAACTCGTCACGGACCTGCACGGCGAGCTCGCGGGTGGGGACCATGGCGATCGCGGTCGGCCGGCCGGGAGCGGCGCGCTCGAGCACCTGGACGATCGGGAGACCGAAGGCGAGCGTCTTGCCCGACCCGGTCTTGGCCTTCCCGCAGACGTCCCGGCCGGCGAGGATGTCCGGGATCGTCATCTCCTGGATGGCGAAGGCCTCGGTGATCCCCCGGTCGGCCAGCGCGTGGCACACGGAGGGGTCGATGCCCAGCTCGGCGAACGTGGCGGTCATGCGGTCGTGCGGTCCATGGGCTCCGGGAGCGTACCCTGCCCGAGGTGGACCTCACGAAGCCGGACCCGTGGGACGCCAGCACGGAGGCGGCCGCAGTCCTCCGGGTCGGGGCCGTCGTCGAGCGACGGGGCGACACCGGCGGCGTGCGTCGGGTGGCGTCCATCACCAAGCTCGCCACCGCCTGGGCCGTGCTCGTGGCCCTCGAGGAGGGGTCCGTGGCCCTCGCCGACCCGGTGGGCCCACCGGGTGCCACCGTCGCCCACCTCCTCGCCCATGCCGGGGGCCTCGACTTCGACACCGACCGGGTCCTGGCGGCCCCCGGGACCCGACGCATCTACTCCAACACGGGTTACGAGCTGCTCGGTGCCCACGTCGCAGCCCGGACGGGCCTGTCGTTCGACACCTACCTGACCGAGGGGGTGCTGGCGCCGCTCGGGATGGATCGCTCCGAACTGCGAGGTTCCCCGGCCGCCGACCTGCACTCGAGCATCGAGGACCTCCTGGCCCTGCTCGCCGAGCTCCGCTCGCCGCGCCTCATCGACGCGAGCACGGCGCAGCTCGCTCGATCCTGTGCGTTCCCGGGGCTGGACGGCGTACTGCCCGGCTGGGGCCGTCAGGAGCCCTGCGACTGGGGGCTCGGCCCGGAACTGCGCGGCGACAAGCACCCGCACTGGATGGGGAGCCGGTGCTCGCCGGCGACCTTCGGGCACTTCGGCGGGTCGGGGACCCTCCTGTGGTTCGACCCGACGGTCGACCTGGGGTGCGTCCTGTTCGCCGATCGCCCCTTCAACGACTGGGCGCTCGACGTCTGGCCGGGTCAGTCCGATGCGGTCTGGTCGGCCTGGTCGGCCGGTTCCGGTGCCTCCGCCGGAACCGGCTGATCGGAGTCGTCCGGGTCGGCATCGGTTCCGAGGATCTCGTCGCGGACGTCCGGCAGGTCGGCCGGCACGGGCGGCATGGCGTCCGGGTGGAGCCCCTCGGCCGGACCGAGGAGGAAGATGTCCCGGAGCGGGTCCCCCGCCCGGTGCCGCTCGGTCGCCTCGACGTCGATGGGACTCCCCCGCCAGAACAACCAGAGGAGCCCGAACCCGATGACCGCGAGTGACATCCAGGTGTTGACGCGCAGTCCGGCGAGCTCGGTCGCGGCGTCGATCCGCAGCGACTCGACCCAGAGCCGTCCGACGCCGTACCCGATGACGTAGACGGCGAACCAGCGGCTCTTGCGCAGCACGATCCGGTTGGACCCCACGATGATCAGGCCGGCCAGCGCCAGGTTCCAGAGCCCCTCGTAGAGGAAGGTCGGGTGGAAGGTGGGCTGGTCGAGCAGCTCGATCGGCCGGTTGTCCGGCCCGATCTCGAGCGCCCACGGCAGGTCGGTGGGCCGTCCGTAGAGCTCCTGGTTGAACCAGTTCCCGAGTCGCCCGATCGCCTGGGCGACCGGCAGGGCCGGGGCCGCCATGTCCAGTCCCCGCTTCCAGTCGAGGCCGATCCTCCTGGCGATGGCGATGCCGACGACGGTGCCGAGCAGGATCCCTCCGGGGATGCCGAGCCCGCCCTTCCACACGAACAGGGCGTCCGGCCACCAGCAGCCCGACGACTCCGGACCGCAGGAGTACTTGTCCGAGAAGTCGGTGATGACGTGGTAGAGCCGGGCCCCGATCAGGCCGGCGGGGATGGCGCCCAGGGCGACCGTCGTGAGGTCCTCGGGGTCGCCGCCCCAGTCGGACCAGCGCTTGCGGGCGAGGGCGATGGCGGCCAACGCACCCAGGGCGATGCACAGCCCGTACATCCGGAACGAGAACGGCCCGAGCTCGAGCGTCTGGAACGGCGGCGAGGGGATGGCGGCGAACGCCGTGGTGGTCACCGGGGCGAACGCCGGGGTCAGGTCGAACATGGCGTGCCCATGATGGCCGATGGCCGCCGCTCAGGGCTGCGTCCCGGCCGAACCGGTCCGGTTCGCCAGCCCGTCGGGTGTCCCCGGCACCGTGGTGGTCGGACCGGGGACGGTCCCGTCGGAGGAGCCGGGCAGGTCGGCATCCAACCAGTCGAAGGCGTCCTCACCCAGACAGACCTGGCTCCCGGTGAGCAACGCCTCGGCCAGCTGTCCGTCCCCGGCGAAGGGATCGACGTTCTCGGCGAAGGCCCAGGCATCGGCGAAGGCCAGGAGCAGATCCCGCTCACGCAGCTGCCCGGCGATGCAGGACGCCTGGGCGCCGGTCATCTGGTCGTTCCCCATCAGGATCGTCCCGACGGCGTCCGCCAGGTCCACACAGGCGGCGAACCGCTCCGCAACCGTGCGGCGTTCGGCGGCGGTGAGCGCGATCTGGTTGAGGCCGTTGCCGTCGGTCCCCGGTCGGTAGCCGAGCTCCGACAACCGGGCGGCCCCGATGGAGTCGACGATCGATCGGGCGGCACAGGTGGCCTGCGCCTCGTCGGGGACCCACAGGTTCCGATCCGCCGGGGCGTCGGTGAGGTCGAAGACGAGACCGGCGACCAGCAGGTCGACCGGGACCGGCCCCGAGGAGGGGAACACCGGCGGCGTCCGGCCGGGCGGGGCGAACCCGGAACCGTCGTCGACCTCTCGGGCCGACTCGGCCTTGGTGGGAACGCAACCGGTTCCGGCGACGAGGGCCAGCGCCACCAGGAGCCCTGCGGCGCCGAGGCGAGCCGGCCGGGAGCGAGTCATGGTCCGATCACGGTAGCGCCGCCTCGCAGCGCCGGGTCCACACCCCGAGCCAGGTCTCAGGGTCGGCGAACGCGGCCACACGGGCCCGAGCCGATGCCCCGCGACGGGCCCGGTCGACGAGGGCCCGATCGACGGCGGCGACCAGCGCGTCCGACCCCGGAGCTGCCAGGGCGCCGGTGGTCCCGTCCACCAGGCCGCTCGCCCACGGTGCGTCCGGGGTGACGAGCGGCAGCCCCGACCAGGCCGCCAGGAGCAGGTCCCGGGGCGGTCGCTCGATGGGCCCGCCGCGGGACGGCGGGACGACCACGGCGACGTCCGCCGCCGCCCGCCACCGTGCGGCACCGTCCGGGTCACGGGCCTCGTCGACCACCGGGGCGACCACCACCGACGGCACCGACGCGGCGGCGATCAGCTCCGATCCGGTCCCGACCCGGTCCTCGACCCGCCCGGCGGGCAGCCACACCGTCACCGCATCGGCGACCCCGAGGGCCAGTCGCGCCGAAGCGCGCTCCCCCGCCGTCACGGCCGGGATCGCCGGCACGGCGGCCGGCACCGAACCGTCGTCCACGAGGCACGGTGGCCGGCCGGCGTCGCGGGAGTCGGCCAGTCGAGCGGCGCCGCCGACGAGGAGGACCACCTCCGCCCATCGCTCCTCCTGACGGAGCTGTGGCCGGAGCGCGAAGGACCGCCGGGACGGGGCCAGTACCGGGACGTCGGCATCGAGTCCGCCCCGTCGGCCGGGGGCCAGGGCGAGGGTCCGGACCGGGGTCCCGCTCGCAGCCCAGAGGAGGTGTCGGTCCAGGGCCGTGCGGGCCAGGTCGTCGTCGTCGGTGGACTCGAGGACCTGGAGGATCCGTGGGCCCGTCGCGGTCAGGACAGCTGGTCCTCGACCCGCGACTGCGCCTCGTCCTCACTCACGTCGAGCGCGAAGCTCAGCTCCGAGACCAGGACGCTGCGCGCCTTCAGGAACATGGACTTCTCGCCGGCCGACAGGCCCTTGGCCTGGTCACGGAGCGCCAGGTTCCGGACCACCTCGGCCACCTGGTAGACGTCGCCGGACTTCAGCTTCTCCTGGTGGTTCTTGAACCGGCGGCTCCAGTTGGCCGGCTCGCGGATGTCCTTCTTGGCCAGCAGCTCGAAGAGGTCCTCGACCTCGTCCTGGCCGATCGGCGGCCGCATCCCGACGTCGTCGGCCCGGTCGACGGGCACCGCGAGGGTGAGCTCGCCGTGGGCCATCTCCAGGACGAGGTACTCGGTGGTCGACCCGTTGATCTTGCGCTTCTCCCGCTTGGTGATCACCGCAGCACCGTGGTGCGGATAGACGACACGATCACCGACATCGAACGTCACAGAGTTCCTCGCAAACTGCTCAGGGGGACGTCAGATCCTACCAGAGCCGTTCGGGACGCTCAGATCGTGTAGGGGAACGCCGACACGATGCGCTCGCCCAACGCCACGTCGCCACCCAGCGTGATGGTCCCGGCGGCGAGGAGCGCGGCCGGGTCGACGCGGCCGGCGATGCAGCGGACCAGGTCGGTGCTGCCGAGCGTGACGGTGACGGTCGGATCGCCGGACGGCTCGTCCTCGACGACCCTCGCCCGCCCCTCGACCACCACGTCGAAGCGAGCCGGCTCGGGTCCCGGGAGGTCGATGCGCACCCAGCTCCCCTCGGGAGCTCCGGCCCGCTTGCCGACCACGAACCCGATGCCGTTGCCGACCTCGGCCAGGGTCCGCTGGACCGCCGGGCCCGTCTCGTGACCGACCCGGCCGACGGCGTCGCGGATGTCGAGCTCGTGGATCCAGGTGTCGAACACGCGGATCTGCAGGAACCGGCCGAGGGTGGCCTGACCGGCCGGGGTCCAGCTCTCGGCGTCGACCTCCGACTGGGTCAGCCCACCCAACTCCTCGGTCCGACGCGCCACCACCTCACGGAACTCGGCCCGCAGCTCGTCGGGCGTCCGGTCCCTGCGGGCCAGGATCCACGCCTCGTTCGCCCGGGCGATCTCGTTGCGGAGGTGGGGCAGGTCCGGCACGTCGACCGCCGGGGGCGCCTCGCCCGCCATCATCAGCTCGGTCCCGATCACGTGCGCCAGCACGGCGGCCACGTCCCACCCGGGACACGCCGTGGGAGCGGCGAGGTCCTCGTCGTCGAGCGATGCGAGCAGATCGTCGATCGAGACCCAGACGTCGCGCAGGTCACCCAGGAGGGCCGACGGCGTCGAGGGCCGGGACGGTTGCGGGAGTTCGTCAGTCGTCACGGAGCGATCGTAGGGCTGTTCCGACGTCCCGCCGTCCCCTGACGCGCCAGGAAGCGGAGCCGGGCCGCCCGGGCGTCCCAGTCGTAGACCACCGCCGTGTCGGCGGCGGCGTCGTGCATGGCCCGGCGCTCGCGGCCGAAGACGATCGGGAGGAAGCCGATGCCGAGGGTCAGGAACGTGAGCGGCAGCACGAGCGTCCGGATGATCCCGTTGCGGGGCGTCGTCGGCGACCCGTCGCGCTGGACGACCCGGATCCCCAGGACGGCCATGCCCAGCGTCTTGCCGCTCACCGACCACGGGTACGCGTAGTAGACGAACAACCAGACGACGAAGAACCCGGCGGCGATGCCGACGTGCGGGTCGATCGTCACCTCCGGACTGACCACCAGGTCGACGAGCCACGCGACGAGCGCCGTGGCGAGTGCGTAGATGATCGTGGCCACGGTCTGGTCGACCCCGAAGGCGACCGCCCGGGTCACCGCCCCGGCGTAGTGGCCCTGCAGGGAGACGTCAGCGGCGAGATCACCGGTCGACGGGAGGCTCACGTCGACCCCGCCGGGGGCAGCGCCCGGGGCTGATCCACCAGCAGCGGCGGGCCAGCGGGCAGTTCGGCGGGGTCCCGCCGGGTCAGTCGGTTCGCCCAGCGGGAGATGAACCCGTCGAGGCCGACACCCTGGCTGCGCACGGAGTCCAGCGCCTGGGAGGCCACCCCGCTGGTGGACTGGGCGATGATCGAACCCAGCTCCGTCTCGGTCATGAGTGAGTCGATGTCGACCCGCTGGACGATCTCGTTCACGTCGACCCGCGACACGATCCGGTCGACGTCCACCCGCTCGATGATCCGCTCCACATCGACCCGCGACACGATCCGGTCGACGTCGACACGCTCGATGATCCGCTCGACGTCGACCTGTTCGAGGATGCCGTTGATGCCCACGGCGTCGACCAAGGCAGGTGCGATGTCACGGACGGCGTCGGCGAGTCCCGGGGCGCCGTCCCGGGCCGCCCCCTCCCGGATCTGGCGACCCTCGTCGGTCAGCGGACGCGCCACGTTGCGGGCGATGTCGTTCGCGACCCGGGCCGGCGGCGACGACAGTGCCGCCCGCGTCACGCCCCCGGCGAGCCGGAGGAACGTGGCCGTCGCGCCGAGGGCGGCGTCGACCACCCACGGGGTGGCCCCGCCGTCGGGGTCCGGCGAAGCCTCGGGGCCGGGGTCGTCGGGCCGGTCCGGTCGGGCGTCGTCGATCGCTTCCACCGACGCATTGTGTCCCAGCGGCACCACACTCGGCCTACCCGGACCTCGACGGTGAGACCTCCGACACATGATTTTCCAAGACCTGAGGTGGCCTTGAGTCGCCCTTGAGATCGGCGCGGCATCGTGGTGCCCAGGCCTCCAAGGGGCCAGCGTCGATCGGAGAGCGGGTCTGGTCGGCAGGCTGAGCGTCCCTTCCCGAACATTGCGGAGTGGATCGGGAAGGGACGCCGGCCAACATCCGGCTGGCACGTCCGGCGGAGCTCTCCCCCACCCGAGCCGGACGCCGGGTGGGACCGGGACCCCGGGGTGGGACCGGGTCCCCCGGGTAGGAACAGTGCCCCCGGGTAGGTTGTGGCCATGGATGATCCCTCGACGCAGGTGCTCCGCGTCTCGACCACCGACGGCTACCGGGAGCTCACCTTCGACCGGCCCGGGTCGCTCAACGCCTTCAACCAGGACCTCTGGTACGCCGCGGCCGAGGCCCTCGATGCCGCCGCCGAGGACGACGAGGTCCGCTGCGTGGTATTCACCGGCGCCGGGCGGGCCTTCTCCGCCGGCCAGGACCTCGGCGAGATGTCGAACCCGTCGGCGTTCGCCGAGCGCCCACCCGGCTACCAGCGGTTCATGCCGAGCCTCGAGACGTTCCCCAAGCCGATCGTGGCGGCGGTCAACGGGGTGGCCGTCGGGATCGGCACGACGATGCTCCTGCACTGCGACCTGGTGTACGTGGCCCGGAGCGCCCGCCTCAAGCTGCCGTTCATCAGCCTGGGGGTCACCACCGAGGCGTCGGCGAGCCTGCTGCTGCCCGAGCGCGTCGGCTGGCAGCGCGCCGCCGAGATCCTCTTCACCGAGCCGTGGATCACCGCCGACGAGGCGGTCGCCGACGGCCTGGCCCGCGCCGTGGTCGACGACGACGACCTGCTCGCCGTGGCCCGGTCGGTGGCGGCGGGCATCGGTGGCCTGCCGCTGGGACCGGTGGTGGCGACCAAGCGCCTCATGCTGGCGGGCCGGGCCGAGGCCGTCGCCGCCGCCAGGCTCCGGGAGCTCGCCGAGTTCGAGACGCTCGTCGGCGGGATGCTCGGCGGGGACTGAACCCGCTCAGTCGGACCGCGGCAGCAGCACGGCGTTCCCGCCGAACGCGTCGGCCACCCGGTGCGTCGGGTGCAACGGAGCCCCCGGCACCAGCGTCTCGGCCACCTCGGCCGCCGTCGGCGCCGGGGTCGGCCAGGCCTCCACGACACCGACGATGGTCGTCAGGGCCGCCCAGCCGTCGCGGACCGCACCGGAATCGGTGTCGGGCGGGAGCTCCTCGTCCACCGCCGCCACCCGCATCTGCAACGAGCCGTGGGCCACCTCCGCCGTGGCGGCCCGCACCTCACCGAAGTTCGCGAGCCGGCACCAGCGGATGCCACGCACCTCGGAGCGGTCGAGACCGGGCACGTTGAGGTTCAGCGCCGTGCGCTCCGGAGCGGCCTCCAGGGTCGGGAGCACCTCCACGGCCAGCGCAGCGGCGGTGTCGAACCGCCACGGCTCCACCGCCTGCAGGCTGACGGCGAGCGACCGGATGCCCAGGTTCTGTGCGCTCAGGCACGCCCCGACCGTGCCCGAGTAGAGGACGACGCGGCCGGTGTTCATGCCGGGGTTCACGCCCGAGACGACCAGATCGGGGCGGGCGCCGAACCCACCGAGCGCGGCAGCCAGCACGCACAGGGCCGGTGGCCCGTCCACGGCGAAGGCGGGAACCCCGACGAGCGTCGGGCCGGGGAGCTCGACGGCCGTGCACGGGATCTGGTGGTCGGGACGGAGGTTGCCCAGGCTGGCGCCCGACCCGCTGGCGTCGTAGGACGGAGCGGCGACGACGACCTCGTGGCCAGCGGCGACCAGTGCTGCGGCCAGGTGGTGGAGGCCCTCGGCGTCGACACCGTCATCGTTGGTCACCAGCACCCGGGGCACGTCCGGACGATACCGTCCGGTGCGACCCCCTCTCGCCGCCCGACCACTACCGTGCCCGCCGTGGGAGTCCGCATCCACCCAGACGACGTGGAGCCCGTGGTGGCCGGACTCCTCGGGGCGATCGACGTCGACGACGGACCGCAGGACGAACAGCTCGCCGTGCTGCGGGCCGTCACCCGCCACCTGCTCGACCGGTCCGACCTGGACCCTGCGCACCTGGTGCCGCTGTCCCCTGCCGAACTGGCCCGGACCATCACGCACCCGGGGACCTTCCGCCGGTTCCACGAACTGCTCGTGACGCTCGAGCTGTGCCGGCACCCGATCAGCGCCGCCCAGGTCGACGCCGCCGAGCGCTACGGCGACGCCCTCGGCGTCAGGGGCGTCGAGCGGACGATCCTGCGCGACCTGGTCGACGCCGGAACGGCCCGGGCGGCTGCGGACTTCCGACGGTTCCTCGACCGCACGCTCGCCGAACGGGTGGAGCCCGAGCTCCGGGACCTGCCCGTGGTCGACTCCGCAGAACCCGAGCTCGCCGAGCGACTCCTGGGCCTCGGGGACCTACCCGAGGGCACCCTCGGGCGGGCGTTCATCGACTTCCACACCCGCAACGGGCTCCCCGTGCCCGGGGTGGAGGGCTCGGGGGTCAACCACTTCTTCGTCGGCCACGACATGACCCACACGATCACGGGGATCGAACCGACCGGAGCGGGTGAGGTCGCCCTCAGCGCCTTCCAGTTCGCCGCCGAGGACACCCCGCTCAACACCGCGGCGCTGCTGTCGTCGTTGGTCGTGCACGAGGCCGGCTTCGAGCGCTCGCCATCGGTCGCCGCCGAGGCCGGGATCCTGGCGACGCCCGGCGCCGCCGACCTGCTGGGCCGGGAGCTCGCCCGCGGGGCCGCCTGCTCGGCCGACTGCTCGCTGGTCGATCACCTGGAGCTGGCGGCGCTCCCGCTGGCCGAGGTGCGGGCGCGCTTCGACGTCCGCCCGCCCGACACGCCCGACGACGGGCACCACCACTGGTGAACCCCGAACGCCGGGCCCAGTGGGTGGCGGTCTCGGCCGCCGTCGTGGCGGTCGCCTGCCTGGGCGCGGTCGTCCTCCTCGGCGGGGACCCGGAGGACACGACCGTCGAGGCCGTCCAGCTGACCGTTCCGGCCGAATCCACGACCACGGTTGCTCCGGCCCCGACCGCACCTGCAGGCCCGCCCGCCGTCGAGCGGCGCCTGTCCAAACTGCGCACCATCAGCGGCGACATCACGCCGAAGTCGATCGTCACCTCGGGGACCGGCGTCGCCACCGCCCAGAACATGATGTACACCCACACCGTCACCGCCTACGACGCCGACGGCGAGCTGGTGGCGACGATCCCGGACCGGGTGCGCCTGAGCGACTTCGGGATCGACAAGGAGGGCGAGTTCCAGGGGGCGCCGGTCGAGGCGGCGTTCCTGCACGACGGCTCGGCCGTGTACGTCTCGAACTACTCGATGTACGGGCCCGGGTTCCGGGAGGGCAGCGACGAGTGCTCGCCATCCGACGGGGTGCCGCCGAGCTACCTCTACCGGATCGGCACCGACGACTGGGAGATCGATCAGGTCGTCCCGGTCGGGGCGGTTCCGAAGTACGTCGCCGTCACCCCCGACGACGAGCGCGTGCTGACGACCAACTGGTGCACCTGGGACCTGACGGTGTCGAGCACCTCCGACGGCCGTGAGCTCGCCAGCATCGAGTTGGGTCGCTACCCGCGTGGCATCGCCGTATCGCCCGACGGGCGGACCGCCTACGTGGCGATCATGGGCGACACGAAGGTCGCCGTCGTGTCGCTGGACGACTACTCGGTCACCTGGCTCGAGGGCGTCGGTCTGGGGCCGCGCCACCTGGTGCTCAGCCCCGACGGGCGATGGCTCTATTCGACCAACAACAAGGGCGGGACCGTGTCGAAGGTCGACACGACGACGGGGGCGGTCGTGGCCGACGTGTCGACGGGATCACAACCACGATCCATGGACATCTCCACCGACGGCACGGCCCTGTACGTCGTCAACTACGGGTCGGACTCCATGACCAAGCTGGCCACGGCCGACATGCGGGAGCTCGACGAGGTACCCACCGGCGCCAACCCGATCGGGATCAGCTACGACGACTCGACCGGACGGGTGTGGGTGGCGAGCTACGCCGGGACCATCGACGTCTACGACGAGGTGGCCTGAGCGGCACCGCTGGGTCTACGAACTGGCCAGTCGGAGCGTCAGCTGCAGCCGCTCGTGGCCCCGCACTCCTGGCAGGTGAAGCAGGACCCGGCCCGCACCATGGCGATCCCGCACGAGGAGCAGAGCGGGGCATCGCTGGCGGCTCGGGTCGCCACGGAGCCGGGGAACTCGCCGACGGCCGGCGGTGCCGCCTCGTCAACACCGGGCAGGGTCGGCTGGGTCCGCTCCGAGGTGGCGAGGATGCCGAGGTCCAACCGCTCCTCGTAGGGCAGGTACTCCAGGGCGAGCCGGCGGAAGAGGTAGTCGATGAGGCTGTTGGCCAACCGGATCTCGGCGTCGTCGGTGATCCCAGCGGGCTCGAAACGCATTCCGACGAGGGCGTCGACGAAGGCCCGCAGCGGCACCCCGTACTGCAGCCCGTGGCTGACCGAGATGGCGAGTGCGTCCATGATCCCGGCGAGCGTCGAGCCCTGCTTGGAGACCCGGATGAAGAGCTCACCCGGTCGCCCGTCGTCGTACTCCCCCACCGTCGCGAATCCCTTGCAGTCGGCGACCCGGAACTCGAAGGTGCGCGACCGACGACTCCGCGGCAGCCGCTCGCGTTCGGGTCGCCGGTCGTGGGAGACGACGACCGGCGTGAGGACCTGCCCGTCGCTCGACGAGGGAGCGGCCGAGGCACCGGTGCCGACGCTGAGCGGTTGGGTCACCTTGCAGTTGTCCCGGTAGAGCGCGACGCACTTGATGCCGGAACGCCACGCCTCGACGAGCAGGTGCTCGACCTCGTCGACCGAGGTCGACTCGGGCAGGTTCACCGTCTTGGACATGGCGCCGGAGACGAACGGCTGGATGGCCGCCATCATCCGGAGGTGCCCCCCGTAGGAGATGGTCACGTCGCCCATCGCACAGGCGAAGACGGCCACGTGGTCCGGATCCAGGTGCGGCGCGCCGAGCACCGAGTGGTGCTCGGCGATCCAGGCCACGATCTCGGCGACCTGCTCCTCCGGGTAGCCGAGCCGCTCCAACGCCCGGGGAACGGTCTGGTTGACGATCTGGATCGTCCCGCCGCCGACCAGCTTCTTGAACTTCACCAGACCCAGATCCGGTTCGATGCCGGTGGTGTCGGCATCCATCATGAAGCTGATCGTCCCGGTCGGCGCGGCGACGCTCAGCTCGGCGTTCCTGGCCCCGTGCGCGCCGAGCCGCTCGGCCGCCCGGGTCCAGAGGTCGACGAGCCGCTGGTTCAGGTCCGGCTGCGCGAGCACGGACGGGACCGCCCGGGCCGCACCGAGGTGGAGTTCGTAGACCTGCGACCAGGCATCCGCGTCGTCGGCGAACAGCGGAGCGGGACCGAGTCGCTCGGCGAGCTCGGTCGAGCGGACCGCAGCGGTCCCGGTGAGGATGCCGGTCACCGCAGCCGCCCAGGACCGTCCCGCCTCCGAGTCGTAGGGCAGACCGAGCGCCATGAGGGAGGCCCCGAGGTTCGTGTAGCCGACGCCGATGTCGCGAGCGGCGCGGGCCTGGGCCGCGATCTTGTCGGTCGGGTAGTCGGATGCCCCGACGAGGATGTCCTGGGCCGTCACGAGCACGCGGACGGTGTGCTCGAACGATGCCACGTCGAAGACGCCGTCCTCGTCGAGGTAGGCGAGCAGGTTCACCGACGCCAGGTTGCAGGCGCTGTTCGCCAGTCGGAGGTGCTCCGAGCACGGGTTGCTGGCGACGATCTCGCCGGCGTTCGGCGTCGTGTTCCACCGGTTGATGGTGGTGCCGAACTGCACGCCGGGATC
>SXMI01000081.1 GCA_005777415.1 Actinomycetota bacterium
ACGACGTGGCTGGGGTCGACCAGCGAGCCGTCGCCCCGGACGGCCAGCCCGTCGAAGGTCCAGCCGTCGCAGTCGGAGCACCGCAGCGAACCGACCAGCGTCGAGGTCGCCCCGACTCCCGCGGTCGGCGCAGCAGCCCGTTCCGAACGGACCGTGACGCCCGCCCGGCTCGCGCCGTCGACCACGCAGTTCCCGATGGCCCAGGTTCCGGTCGGGACCACCACGGTGCCGCCCGTCGGCGCCTGCCGGAGACGGTCGCACACGTCGATCGCCGAGCTCGGCGTCGCGTCGACGAGCGGGGAGTCCGACGGTGCGGCCGCCGGTGGCACCGTCGTGGCCGGGACGGTCGTGCTCGGCACCGTGGTCGTGGTGGTGCTGGTCGTGGTGGTGCTCGTCGTGGTCGTGCTGGTCGTCGTCACGATCGTGCTCGACACGGTCCGGCGGGCGGTCGGCAGGCCGATCGACTTCGGGGTCCGGACCGCCGGGAGACACGCAGCCGCCACGACGGCGAGGGTGAGGGCGAGTCCGATCACGGCGACCGACCGGCCGAACCGCCGGACCCCTGTCCCGTTGGCCCCGGCCTGTTCCGCTCGCAGTCGCATCGCTCACCGTCCTGTTCGTCCGCACCGGCACTCCGGTTCGGCTGTGTCCCCGTCATCGGCGGCGGCGGCACGAACCTTGACCGGGGGTTGAGGAACATCCGGTGGGTGGAACTTCCCGCCGGACCCTGCTGGCGGGAGGGCCCGGCAGCGCACCCGCCGTCGACGGCGCGTAGCCCTACGATCGACCTCGTGGCGAACGGAACCACGCCGATGACGACGACCGGGCTGTGCTGAGCTCCGCGGTCAGGGGCGCGGCCGAGCGGCACGGCGAGCGCCCCGTCGTGATCCGCGCCGAGGACGCCCTGACCTACTCGGCGCTCGACGGTGCGGCCGATCGGGCCGCCGGTGCGCTCGTCGCCGCCGGTGTCGGTCCCGGTGACCTGGTCGCATCGGTGCTCCCCTCGGGTGCCGAGTGGCTCATCGCGGCCGTGGCGCTCGATCGGATCGGAGCCGTCCACGCGGCGGTGAGCAACCACCTGGGATCCGGCGAGCGCGCGGCACTCGTCACTGCGATCAGACCGTCGCTGGTGCTGTGCGATCCCGGCACCGCCGACGGCCTGCCGTTGCGGACCGACGTCGCGGTGGTCGCCCCGGGAGGCCGGCTCGAGGAGCTCGGCGCCGGCAGCGCCACCGGGCGCCACGACGCGCCCGACGACGACGACCGGGTGGCGGCGATCTGCTTCACCTCCGGCACCACCGGTGTGGCCCGGGGCGCCACCTTCCGGGTGCGCCACCTGCGGGCGGTCTCGGCGATCGACCTGGGACCTGCGGCGGACGACTGGGGCGGCGGAGAGCCCATGCTGGCGTCGACCCACTTCGCGCACGTCGGCATGGCGCTCAAGTTCCCGTGGTACGTGAGAACGGGTTCGACGCTCTGCGTGCTGGACCGGTGGCGCGCCGACGCGGCACTCGAACTCATCGACCGGCACCGCATGTCGACCGTCGGCGGGATCGCACCTCAGATCGCCCTCATGCTCCGCTCGCCGATCATCGACGAGGTCGACCTCACCTGCGTGCAGCGACTGATCGTCGGCGGGGCGCCGAGCTCCCCCGATCTGGTCGACCGGGCCCGGCACCGCTTCGGTGCCGACTACTCGATCCGCTACTCCTCGACGGAGTCCGGGGGCGTCGGCCTCGCCACCGCCTACGACGCCGACGACGACGAGGCCCTGCACACCGTCGGACGACCCCGCCCCGGCATCGAGGCCCGCATCACCGATCCCGACGACGTCGTGGTCCCCGATGGCACGACCGGCGAGCTGCAGCTCCGGTCCGCCGCGGTCACCGACGGCTACTGGAACGACCCCGAGGCCACCGCCGCGGCGATCACCGGCGACGGCTGGTTGCGAACCGGTGACCTGGCCCACCTCACCCCGTCGGGGTGCGTGGTCCTCGACGGCCGTCGCACCGACATGTACATCCGCGGCGGTTACAACGTCTTCCCCACCGAGGTCGAGGCCGTGCTCGAGCTGCACCCGGAGGTGGCGGCCGTCGCCGTCGCGCCGAGGCCCGACGAGGTGCTCGGGGACGTCGGCGTTGCGGTCATCGTGCCGGCGGCGGGATGCGTCGGGCCGACGCTGGATGAACTCCGACGCTTCGCCGGCGACCGCCTCGCCCGCCACAAGCTTCCCGAGGACACGGTCGTCGTCGACGAGCTGCCGCTGACACCGGCGTCCAAGCTCGACCGCGCCGCACTCCGGGAGCTGCTCCGCACCAGGGAGGAGTCCGCACCATGACCGACGACGTGTTCCCCGACCGGAACATGGACCATCTCGACAAGATCCGCTGGATCATCGAGACGCAGGGGTGGGCGGCCGAGCCGGTCGCCCCCGTCGAGTCCGCCGAACCACAACCGGCCTACACCTACTCGGTCGGCTTCGAGGAGAGCTTCGCCCAACCGGAGGTCGTGGTGATCGGACTCCGGCCGGTGGCGGCACGCGGTCTGCTCGGGGTCGTGGCCGATCAGCACCGCGCCGGCGTCGTCCTGCCCGTCGGCGAGTTGTTCACCGGGCTGCTCGACGGCGACCTGCGTTGCTGCCTGCTGCGCGTCGACGTCGACGAGTGCGCCGGCATGTTCCCGACGCTCGATCACCTCGCCGGCGACGCCGGCTACCGGGTCCAGCAGTTCATCTGGCCCGACCGCCACGGGATCCTGCCGTGGGAGGACGGCTACGACGAGCGCCTCCGACTTGCGCAGCCGGTCGTCGGCCACTGGGACTGACAGCGAGGAACTGGGACTGACAGCGAGGAACCGTCGCCGTCATCGCGGTCGACCACCGTGCGGGGGCCGACGGGTCGGCGGATCCGTGTGGTGGTGGCGATGGTGTGGTGGAGGTGATGGGATTCGAACCCACGGCCTCTTCGATGCGACCGAAGCGCTCTAGCCAGCTGAGCTACACCCCCGTTGCGGGACTGCTGAGTGTAGTTGCGGGGGGCGCCCGCACAGAATCCCGTCGGAAGCTGTGCCGGTCGACCCGGCGGCGGACGGGCTCTCGGTCAGTTCGCCACGCGACGTGACGAGATCGGGGTCACCCGCGTGATGGCGAGACCCGGCTCGTCGATCGGCCGGATCGTGGCGGTCGTCGTCCGCACGACCGGTCCCGCAGCCCGAGCAGCTGCGGCGTTCGTGGCCTGCACGAGCAGGACCACGTAGCCGACCAACAGGACGTCGGCGAGCAGGTGGAGCCACAGGAACGCCCCGCCGAAGGCCACGGTGCAGAGCAGCGTCAGCACTGCGAACGCTCCCAGAGCGCCGAGCACCTCCTGGCGTCGGCGCCGCACGCCCGGCGACGCCTGCGGGCGAACCGGCGCAGGACGGCGATCCCGCAGATCCACCACATTGCTGTGAGCCGGACCCAGGGGGTTCCGCGGGGCTGAGCCGGCGTGGCGACCGATGGATGAGAGTTGGTCGCGGAACGCCGTGACGCTGTCACTGTTCCGCAACGAACCGGACCGCTTGATGATCTCCGGGGCCAGGACCACCGCCCACACTCCGGCGAGAGCCAGCAACACCAGTGTCGAGATACTCATGTCCGTGCCGGTCCTTTCCACCCCTCGAGGTGTACGGCAGCAACGTAGCCCTGCCCGTGAAGTATTACAAACCGATGACGAACTACAGCGGTGGAGTTCTGCCCGGCATCCTAGGTCAACCAGGCGGCCACATGGTGTCCACCTCACCGCTGCGGAGCGGTTCGCCGACGGCCGGAGTCAGTCCTGCAGCCCGTCGGAGCCGAGCGGGTCCTCGGTCCGGCGGTAGGTGCCGGTGCGTCCACCGGTCTTCTCCCACAGGGCGATCTCGGTGATCTCCATGGACCGGTCCACCGACTTGCACATGTCGTAGATCGTCAGGCACGCCACGCTCACCGC
>SXMI01000082.1 GCA_005777415.1 Actinomycetota bacterium
AGGGAACGTGGCAGGACAGAACTTCATCGGGGGACAGTGGTGTGACGCCCGGGACGGAGCGACCGACGACGTGATCGACCCGGCGACGGGGCAGGTGATCGAGCAGGTCGCCTCGAGCGGCGCCGCCGACGCCGACGCCGCCGTCGCCTCCGCCGCCGCGGCGTTCGAGACCTGGAGCCGCACGACGCCGCGGGAACGCTCCGAGCGGCTGCTCGCCCTGGCCGACGCGGTCGAGGCCAACATCGACGAGCTGAAGCGCCTGGAGATGGTGAACGTCGGCAAGCCCGTGTCGATCATCGACTTCGAGTTCGACCTCACCGTCGACAACCTGCGCTTCTTCGCCGGGGCCGCCCGCACCATGCAGGCCCAGGCCGCCGGTGAGTACCTCGAGGACCACACGTCCATGCTCCGACGCGACCCGCTCGGGGTCTGCGTGGGCATCGCACCGTGGAACTACCCCCTCAACATGGCGGTCTGGAAGCTGGGCCCGGCGCTCGCCACCGGCAACACGTTCATCCTCAAGCCGAGCGAGCTGACGCCACTCACGGCGCTCAAGCTGGCCGAGATCGCGGCGGACATCTTCCCCGAGGGCGTGTTCAACGTCCTCACCGGCCAGGGCGAGACCGCCGGCGACGCACTCGTCCGCCACCCGCAGGTGGCGATGGTGTCGATCACCGGCGACGTGAACACCGGCAAGCTCATCGCCCGCAACGCCGCCGACACCCTCAAGCGCGTCCACCTCGAACTGGGCGGCAAGGCCCCGGTCGTCGTCTTCGACGACGCCGACGTCGAACTGCTCGTCGGCACCCTCGCCGAGGCGGCGTACTACAACTCCGGCCAGGACTGCACCGCGCCGTGCCGGGTGATCGCCGGACCCGGGGTCTACGACCGGGTGGTCGGCGACCTCGCCGATGCGGTCGGCTCCCTGGTGACGGGTGACCCGTCGGACGAGGCGACGGCGGTCGGCCCGGTGGTCTCGGCCGACCAGCAGCAGCGGGTGGCCGACATGGTCGCCCGAGCGGTCCAGGCCGGCGCCGAGGCCGTGGTGGGCGGCAGCGCCCTGGACCGGCCCGGCTTCTTCTACGCGCCGACCGTCGTGGCCAACCCCGCCCAGGACGCCGAGATCGTCCAGCGTGAGGTGTTCGGCCCCGTGGTGTCGGTGCAGCGGTTCTCCGACGAGGACCAGGCGCTCGCCTGGGCCAACGGCGTCGACTACGGCCTGGCGGCCTCGGTGTGGACCCGGGACGTGGGTCGCGCCATGCGCATGGCGAGCCGCCTCATGTTCGGCACGGTCTGGGTGAACGACCACATCCCGATCGTGTCGGAGCTGCCCCACGGCGGCTTCAAGCAGTCCGGCTACGGCAAGGACATGTCCCTGTACGCGCTCGAGCACTACACCGAGCTGAAGCATGTGATGGTGAAGATCTGATGAGCAACACGACCGACAACAGCAACGACCTCCGGCTCTCGGCCCGGGCCGCCGAACTGGCCGACGTCGAGACGGCCCAACTGGTCGCCCGGACCCAGGGATCGAAGGACTGGTACGAGCGGGCGCTGCACTCGCTCCCACTGGGCGTCCCGTCCAGCTTCCAGGCGGGTGACCCCTACCCGATCTACATCGAGCGTGGCGAGCGCGTCGTCGTCACGGATGTGGACGGCAACGACTACCTGGACTTCCACGGCGGCTTCGGCGTCGGCATCTGCGGTCACGCCCACCCCGCCATCGTGGAGGCGGTGAGCCGGGCGGTCCGCTCCGGCACCCACTTCGCGGCACCCACCCCCGTCACGGTCGAGTTGGCCGAGGAACTCTGCCGGCGGTTCAACCTGGACCAGGTGCGGTTCGCCAACTCCGGGACGGAGGCGACGATGGACGCCATCCGGGTGGCGCGGGCCGCCACGGGGCGGGAGCTGGTGGTCAAGATCGAGGGGTCGTACCACGGCCACCACGACACCGTGATGTTCTCGGTGCTGCCCAACTCCGACGCCGTGGGCGGCCGTGAGCTCCCGCCGACGACACCCATGTCGCTCGGCATCCCGGCCAGTGTCGCCGAGCACACGGCGGTGGTGCCGTTCAACGACGCCCAGGCCTTCGCCGACCTGGTCGCCGCCCGCGGCGACGAGATCGCCTGTCTGATCCTCGAGCCGGTGATGATGAACGTCGGCATCATCGAGCCCGAGCCGGGCTACCTGCAGGCGCTGCGCGACATCTGCGACGCCAACGGATCCGTCCTGATCTTCGACGAGGTTAAGGCGGGGGCCACCGTGGCCGCCGGCGGGGCCCAGGAGCGCTACGGCGTCCGGCCCCACCTGGCCTGCTACGCCAAGGCGCTGTCCGGTGGGACGCCGGGCGCCGCGTTCGGCGGCGAGTCCGCGGTCATGGACATCATCGCCAACGGCGCGGCCCAGATGGGCACGTTCAACGGCAACCCGCTGGTCGCCGCAGCCGGCCTGGCCTGCCTGACCGAGGTTCTGGTGCCCGAGGCCTACGACCACCTCGCCCTGCTCGGCGACCGGCTGGCCGACGGCTGTCAGGCGGCCATCGATGCCACCGGGATCCCGGCCCACACCGTCAGCCTGGCGGCCAAGGGGTGCGTGTCGTTCCGAGCCGAGCGCTCGCGCAACTACCGCGACTTCCTCGACACCAAGCCGCAGCTGTTCGGTGCCGCCTACCCGTGGGCATTGAACCGGGGCCTGTTCATGACCCCCGGCGACGAGGAGCAGTGGACCCTCTCGGTGCAGCACACCACCGACGACGTCGATCGCTACGTCGAGGTGTTCACCGACTTCTGCCACGCGCTGGCC
>SXMI01000083.1 GCA_005777415.1 Actinomycetota bacterium
CCGCAGAGCATGGAGATCGTGGTCGTCTTTCCGGCGCCGTTGGGTCCGAGGAGCCCGTAGGACTCGCCGGCACGGATCTCGAAGCCCACGCCGTCCACGGCGAGGCGGTCCCCGTAGGACTTCCTGAGCCCCTCGCACCTGGCGGTGACCGCTCGCACGGCTGGAGCCTACGCTCCGCCCGGCCCGTCGAACGGTTGGGAGATGCACCCAGCGGGGGGCCTTGTGCCCGGAGTGGGGCGGTTCCTACCCTTGAGCAGCGATCCGCAACGCCCCCGGGCGAGCGGTCCCGGGAGGACACCGATGCTGCGAACGGCCAGGACCACCACCGCTGCGGTGCTCGCCGCGCTGGTGCTGGCGGCCGGCTGCTCGCAGGTCGAGCGCACCGCCGAGGTGGACGTCGACGGCCCGCAGGGCCCTGCGACCGAGGAGCAGGACGCTACCGCCGGCGGGGCGGCCCCGGCACAGGTCCGCGGCGCCACGCTGTCCCGCGGCGCACGCTCCCAGGTCGATCCGGCCGCCGGCGACCCGGCGCTCGCGGACGCCGCCAACCAGCTCATCAGCCGACTGGCCAACGACCCGACCCTGCTCCAGGGTGTGCTCAACGGGTCGGTGACGGACCTGGAGCGGATCACCGGGCTCGACAGCGCCACGCTCCAGCGTCTGCGGATCACCCCCGAGTCGATCCGGGCGCTGGCGTCGGTGCTCAGCCGACTGGACCCGTCGACGATCTCGCAGCTCGCCAGCGGCAGCACCACCCCGGAGGGGATCAACCGGACCATCCTCCTGCTCGCGGCCCAGCTCAACCCCGAGGCGTTCCAGGCGATCCAGGGGATCGACCCCCGGCTGCTGTCCGTGCTCGCGTCCACCGCGGCGAACGTCGACCCGGACGTCGCCGAGGCACTCGGACGCGTGCTCGGCGTGGTCGATCCCGACGGCCTGGGGACCGTCAAGGGTGACCGGACGAGCCTGGGGCTGCTCGCCGTGCTGTTCGCCGCAGCTCTCCGGATCGACCCGACGACCTTCGAGCAGCTCGGCAACGCCTCGCAGGTGGACCCCGACTTCGCCCTGGCGATCGATGGCATCCGGACGCTGGCGTCCGGCCTGAGCCTGGAGTTCGTGGCCAACATCAACGAGGTGGTCCGGGTGCTGGGCACCGACCTGGCCAGCGCTCTGGGAGCGATCCTCGGGTTCCTCGGTGACGAACGCTACGCCGACGTGCTCCGCACGGGCCTGTCGGATCCCGTGGTCGTCCAGGCCGTCATCGCGGTCTCGGCGCTGTTGATCCCGGGGCTCGCCGAGGTCGTGGCCCCCGAGGTGTTCGCGGATGACCCGTCGGCGAGGTCACTGGCGCTCGCCGCGCTCCTGCTCGTGGCGCTGGTCGGGTCGACCGGCGTGGATCTGACGGGCGGCGGGATCCTCGGCCCCGGCTGACCCGCCGGGACCGGCGCCGGTACCACTCAGGTGTAGAGCGACTCGATCTCCTCGGCGAACCGCTCGTTGATCCCCCGTCGCTTGAGCTTCATGGTGGGGGTCAGCAGGTCCGAGTCGGCGGGCCACTCCTCGGTGAGGATCCGGACCTTCTTGACGCGCTCGGCGTTGTTGAAGCCCTCCATGGCCCGCTCGACGTCCGCCTCGATGGCAGCCACCACCTGGGGCAGGGCGGCGAACTCCTCGATCGTGGTGAACTCGATCCCGTTGCGGGCGGCCCAACCGGGGGCGACCTCGGCGTCCACCACCACGAGCGCACCGACGAACGGACGGTTGTCCCCGATGGCCGCGGCCTGGGCGATCAGCTCGCCGGTCTTGAGCGCCGCCTCCAGGTTGGCGGGCGAGATGTTCTTGCCGCCGGCGGTGAAGATCAGTTCCTTCTTGCGGTCGCCGATGCGCAGGTACCCGTCGTCGTCGAGGACGCCGATGTCACCGGTGTGGAGCCATCCGTCGGCGTCGAGCGCCTCGGCGGTCTTCTCCGGGTCGTTCAGGTACCCCTGGAACACGTGGCCACCTCGGCAGATGACCTCGCCGTCCTCGGCGATGGCGACCTCGGATCCAGGCACGGCCTTGCCCACGGTGCCGGGCTTCACCCGGACCCGCTCGAAGGTCATGGCACCCGTGTTCTCGCTCATGCCGTAGACCTCGGCGAGCGGGACCCCGATGGTCCGGAACCAGGACACGAGCTGGGCCGGGATGGGCGCAGCGCCCGTGATCGCCATCTGGCACCGGTCCAGTCCGACCAGCTGGCGGACGGTGCTGAAGGCGACCTGGTCGAGGAAGTCGTAGGTCGCCAACTCCTCCTCGGAGGCCGTCCCCCAGGTCATCTTCTCGACGATGGGCTCCGCCGCGGCCACCGCCTCGTTGAACTTCTCGGCCTTCTCGGGGTCCGCCGCCAGCGCCGCGGTCACGCCGCCGTAGAGCTTCTCCCAGATCCGGGGCACGCCGAAGACGATGTCCGGGTGCGTGCCCTGGAGGTGGGTCAGGAGCATGGAGGTGTCGGGGCAGGTGGTGACCTGCAGCGGGATGGCACAGAGCGAGTAGTGCGAGACGATCCGCTCGGCGATGTGCGCCATGGGGAGGTACGAGACGACCTTCATGCCCGACATGTCCTCACGGGTCCAGCCATAGCTCTGCAGGCCCGCCTCCATGACCCAGCAGACGTTGGCGTTCGTGATCATCACGCCCTTGGGGTTGCC
>SXMI01000008.1 GCA_005777415.1 Actinomycetota bacterium
ATCGACTCCATGGCCGTAGTGCCGGCGTTCACGGACCCGCGGCAGGCCACCAAGCTCCTCCGTCTGGTCGTGCCGACGGTGGCGGGCCCCGTCGTGGCGCCGTGGCGGCTGCTCGGCCCCATGGCGTCCATCCTCCGGACCCGCTCGAGTCGCTACGCGCTGGATGCCCTGGCCGAGGGCGAGGTCCCGGTCATCGCCATCCACGGATCGTGGGACGTCGCCGTCCCGCACCGCACCGCCCGTGACGCCGTCCGCCGCACGGACGGCACCCTGGTCACGGTCGACCGGGCCGGTCACTCCTGGCTGCTGCGCGACCCCGAGACCCTGCCGGCGATCATCGTCGAGCTGCTCGCCGGCCCGTTGGGCGAGGCCATCCGCCGGTCGCTGCGGGCGGCCGGTCTCCGTCGCCGCACGCCGTCCATCGACCAGATCGAGGCCGTCTGCTACGAGCCCGACGCCCGGGTGATCACCCTGGCGCCTGCGGACGCCAAGCGCCGGGTGGTCGGCCGGCACCGCCGACCGAAGTACCGCTGGTCGGTCGAGCACCCCGGCCGCTGAGCGGCCGGGCCCCGTTGGAGGCGTGCCGGGGCCGCTGCTAGCGTAGGCACTCCGGTCGGCGGCGACGTCGGCCGGGATGGCTCCCGTTTCCGAGCCGTGGTGCGGCCCCGCCGTCACCCCGGCACGATCCCGGGGGCCGGGTCCGATACCCCACGACCGGCGGTCGCCGGTCACCAACGAGGAGCACACCCGCCGTGTCCAACCGTGAACCCACGAACCTGCCGCCCAAGGCCGGGACGATCGAGAAGCACCGTCAGCACGAGACCGACACGGGATCGCCCGAGGTGCAGATCGCGCTCCTCACCGATCGGATCAACCACCTCACCGAGCACCTGAAGGTCCACAAGAAGGACCACCACAGCCGTCGCGGTCTGCTCATGCTCGTGGGCAAGCGCCGTCGTTTCCTGGACTACCTGAAGGACAACGACGTCGAGCGCTACCGCGCGCTGATCGCCGAGCTCGGCCTGCGTCGCTGAGCCGGCCGGCCGCCCCGTGCGACCCCCACGGTCCTCGGCGGCCTCCCATGCGGTGGTGTTCACCATCGGGGCCGGTTCTGGGCTAGCGTGACCGTGTCAACACCGCGGCTGACTGGTCAGTAACCGGTTGCCGGTGTCCGGCCCCTCTCCCCGGAGCGATCTCGCTCCGCAGGGTTCCTCGGCCGGGGATCGACCACTGGGGACTGGCCTGCCGCACCGATCCGGCCCGTTCGCGGGCCGACAAGGAGGGCCCCATGGCCGAACCCACCCGCGTCGCCGCACCCGTCGGCGCCGACGACAGCAAGACCATCTCGTTCGAGACCGGCAAGCTCGCCGGCCTCGCCGGCGGCTCCGTGCTCGCCGGGCAGGGCGACACCCGCGTCCTGGTGGCGGCGACCGCCGCCAAGCACGTCCGGGAGGGCATCGACTTCTTCCCGCTCACCGTCGACATCGAGGAGCGCAGGTACGCGGCGGGGAAGATCCCCGGCTCGTTCTTCCGGCGTGAGGGCCGGGCGCCGGAGTCGGCGATCCTGGCCTGCCGACTGATCGACCGTCCGCTGCGCCCGTCGTTCCCCGAGGGGTTCCGCAACGAGGTCCACGTCGTCGGCACCGTGATGGGCGCCGACCAGAAGCACCCCTACGACGTGCTCGCCATCAACGCCGCCTCCGCGGCGCTCATGATCTCCGACGTCCCCTTCGACGGCCCGATCGGCGCGGTCCGTCTGGCCTACAGCCAGGACGGCGAGTGGATCCCGCACCCGACCTACGAGGAGTCCGACGAGTCGACCTTCGAGATCGTCGTCGCCGGCCGCCAGCTGCCCGACGGTGACGTCGCCGTGATGATGGTCGAGGCCGGTGGCACCGAGCACTCGTTCACCTACTACGACCAGGGTGCACCCAAGGTCGACGAGGCGGCGCTGGCCACGGCGCTCGACGAGTCCAAGCGCTGGATCTCCGAGGCCATCGAGCTGCAGCAGCGGCTCGTGCAGTCGGTCGAGGCCGCCCACGGCCCCATCGCCACCATGGACTACACGCCGCAGGTGGACTACTCGCCGGCCATCGCCGACGCCGTCCGCGCCGCTGCGGGCGACCGGGTCGCCGAGGTCATGCAGATCGCGGACAAGTCCGAGCGGACCGCCGCCGAGGGCGCACTCAAGGCGTCGGTGCTCGAGCAGGTGACCGCCGACCTGGTCGCCGCGGCCGTGGCCGACGGTGCCAGCGAGTCCGCAGCCGCTGCGGCCGTGACCAAGCAGGTGGGTTCGGCGCTGCGCTCGCTCACCAAGGAGACCGTCCGCACCCGGATCGTCTCCGAGGGTCTGCGCATCGACGGACGTGGGCTGGCCGACATCCGGCCGCTGTCGGCCGAGGTCGAGGTCATCCCGACGGCGCACGGCACCGGCCTGTTCCAGCGTGGTGAGACCCAGGTCCTGAACTTCTGCACCCTGGGCATGGCGAAGATGGACCAGATGATCGACGGCATCGACCCGATCACCAAGAAGCGCTACCTGCACCACTACACCTCCCCGCCGTTCTCCACCGGCGAGACCGGCTTCATGCGGGGCTCGACGCGCCGCGAGATCGGCCACGGTGCGCTCGCCGAGCGGGCGCTCTTC
>SXMI01000084.1 GCA_005777415.1 Actinomycetota bacterium
GGCGTTCCCTCCGTTCCATCCACCTGCTCAGGCGACGGCATGCGGACCCGCTCGATCGAGCCAGCCACGAACCACGCCACGGCCGCTGCGCCGAGCAGTCGCAGCAGCGTCGCGACTCCGAACCCGCCGGACAGCCCGTCGGTCCAGGCCGCCGGATCGAGGAGCGACCCCCAGGATCCACCCGAACCGACGACGACCTCGACCAGTGCCGCGCCCACCGCCAGGACGCCGACCGACACGGCGGCGCCACGGACGAGGCCGACGACACTGCGGCTCTCTCGGCGAGCGCCCCGGTACACCGCGGCCAGGTACACCACCCCACCGACCGCCCCGAGGAGACCCAGGTACAACAGCCCCCGGACCACGTCCGCCACGCGCTCCTCGGTCGCACCGGCGACCGCACCGAGCGGCTCGTCGGTGACCAGTTCGTCGGTGACCGGCTCGATGCCGGTCTGGGCACCGGCGGCGTCGATGCCGGTGCCGTCGTCGGTCACGCCGGACCCGCCGGTGACCAGCGAGCTGGTCGGCGCCGGCACGGTCGACGAGGGCGAGGGGGCGATCGACGACGCTGTCACCGGGGCCGGGGCCACGGGCGTGACCGCCTCGGTCCCCTCGACGGTGAACGAGATGGCGCCGTTCATGGAGTGGGAGTCCCCGGCCCGTATCCCCCAGCCGACCCGGTACCGACCGGGGGGCAGCGGCTCGGCGAACCGGGCCAGCGCCACGAGCCCGCCGTCGAGGGACTCGACGGACTCGATGGGCACGGCGCCGTCGGGACCCTCGACCGAGAACCGCTCCTCCACCGGCTCCGACGGCTTGGTGAAGGTGAAGCGGATCTCGGTGACGGGCTCGGTCACCGTCGAGAGGTTCTCCGGATCGGTGGACTCCAACTTGGCGTGTGCTCCGGCCGCTGCCGGCCACAGCAGCGGGACCAGGGCGAACAGCACGCTCAACCCGACGGCGAACCCGGAACGACGGAGCCGCCGATGGTGCGCCCGGGGCTGGACCTGGGGAGCGGCCGCACCGTCGCTGTCACGCTTCGGGAACGCTCGCGTCATCATGAAACCGTAACATTACTGCACCGGGTCGACGGGCGCAGGTCGCTCACCGCTATCGGCCCGGACCGTGAGAGGAACCACGGAGAGCGTGAACATGTCCACCGAGCGCGGCCCCGAGGCGGCACAGACCAGTTCGGCGACCGCCGTCTGGATCGGGGTCGCCCTGCCGATCTCGCTGATCGCCGTGATCCTGACGCTGGATGCGATCGAGAGCCCGAAGACCGCCTACGTGGGCGTGCTGAGTGCCATCCCGCTGCTCAGCGCCGTGTTCGCCCGGCCGGCCGCCACGGCGTTCGTGGGGACCGTCACCTGGCTGTCCGCGCTGGCGTTCGGGTACTTCGCCTCCGACGGGAACGTGCAGGCCCAGCGGGTGCGACTGGTGTTCATCGCCGTGTTCGCCCTCATCGCCGTCGCTGCATCGGCCGTGCGTGTCCAACGTGAGGCCCGGCTCGCAGCGGCCCTGACCCTGGCCGCCGAGGCCGAGAAGCAACGGGACCGGGCCATGACCGACTCCCTCACCGGTCTCACCAACCGACGGGGACTGATCGACGACCTGTCCGGCCGGGCCGCCGGCGCCACCTGCATCGCCATGATCGACCTCGACGACATGAAGCTGGTCAACGACGAACACGGCCACCTCGTCGGCGACGAGTTCATCAGGGGGGTCGCCGGCCGCCTGCGGGCGAACCTGGCCGGCATCGACACCGTGTGCCGGTGGGGGGGCGACGAGTTCGTCGTCGTCCTCGAGCTCGACGCCGCACTCGCCGAGTCGGTGCTCCGACGCGTGGTGGGCAGCGTCACCGCCGAACCCGTGGCGACCTCGGCCGGCCCGCTGCACGCGGTCGTGTCGGTGGGGGTGACCCCGTGGGTGGTCGGCGAGGACGCCGACACCGCGATCGCCCGGGCGGACCGGGCCATGTACCGGGCGAAGTCGACAGTTGGATGCTGCGTCGTGGTCGACCTCGGGACCGATTGATTCCCGGGACCCGACGGGTCAGCCCCCGTTGGACGCCCGGACCCAGTCGCGACAGGGCTGGCCGCGCAGGGTGTCGCAGGCCGGGAGCGGCGTCACGGTGGGCGTCGCCGGGACGGTCGGCAGCACCAGTCGTGAGGGCACCTCCGGCCCGTGCAGCACCGTCACCGTCGTGGTGCCGTCCTCGATGGTGTCGAACTCCCACAGCGGCACGTCACCGCCCGGGGCCAGGACCGTGACCCGCAGTCGGGAGCCGGCGCGGAGCCACGTCACCACCGGGTTGATCGGCACCCGCACGTCGACGAACTCGCCCGGGGTCAACAGCTCCTCGTCCTCGCGCAGGTGCGTCTGCACCGGGTAGGTCTCGGTGCTCGCCGCCTCGTCCAGCGCCCGCCGCGAGGCCCGCAACCAGCCGGAGGTCAGGTAGGTCTCGCGACCGTCGGGGCGCACCTCGCTGAGTGTCACCTGCAGGTCGGTATCGGGGGCCGATGCGGCCACGCGCAGGTCGAGGCTCCCGCCTCCGGCAACC
>SXMI01000085.1 GCA_005777415.1 Actinomycetota bacterium
GACGGCGACGACGTCGCCGTAGCGCTTGGTGATCCGGTCGAAGGCGACCCCGCTCACCGGTGCCGACCCCCGGGTGCGGCCTCGTGACGGCCCGGACCGATGTCGCCGGCGGGACCGATGTCGCCGGCCGACACGTCGTTGCTGACTCGCACGGTGGCGTTCGCTCCCTGCATGGCTCCGTCCCACGACTGCGGGCCGTGGCCCGTCGGGCGCAGGATAGGTCAGGGCGGCCCCGCCCGTCAGCGCTCCGGGCCCACCCTGTCATCGTGCGGTGCGAGCCCCGGTGGGTCGTTCGCCGGGTGTTCACCTGTGGTCCACCGGGGGCCCGCACCGGAGGTGTCGAGGAGGGCCTCGAGCGCATCCACGAGTCGGCCCGAGGCGTGCTCCGAGTCGACGACGGGCCGGCCCGTCCGGTCGCGCACCCGGTACCGGCGGCGGCCCGCCCGGTCGACGGCTCCGTCGATGCGGAGCTCGCCGGCGTGGTCGGGCGATGTGCCGGTCAGCGCCACGGCGACCGTGTGGGTGCCCGGCGGGACGCTGAGTCCGATCAGGGCGTCGACGCCGGCGCCGTCATCGGGTCCCAGTGGCCGGATGGCGAGCTCGGCCGTTCCCGCCGTGTTGGACCGCAGGACGGCGATGAGGACCCCCGGCTCGAGCTGTCCGATGAGGTCGATCAGTTCGTCGACGCCGGGCTGGCGGTCCCGGGGTGCATCGCAGGGCATGGGTCCTCCGTCCTGTCGTACCCGGGTGGGTGCAACCGAGGGGACCCGTGGTCCGAGGCCGCTGGCGTGGCGGTTCGGTGGAGTCTGGTCGGGCGGGGCGGGATCGTCACCCTCCCGGGTCGGGCACGGTGGCCCGGTCGACCCAGGGTGCGATCCGGGGCCAGCGTCGCGCGACGAGGGCGCGGGCGAGCCGGGCGTCGCTCAGGACGTAGTCGTGCACCTCGTCCCGGGTCAGCTCGTGGATGCGTTCGCGGTCCACCTCGACCGGTCGTTCCCCGACGAGCCGGGCGAGCGGCTTGAGGCCGCAGCTCAGTCCGAACGTGCGACCGACGTCGGCCCGGTAGGGCCGCAGTCCGTCGAGGTGCCGGTGGGCGAACCAGGTCGACTCGCCGGTGCGGTCGTCGGTGACGAGCCCGATCGGGACGTCGAGCAGCTCGGCCCGGCGCCGGATGAAGGGCAGGTCGAAGTTGCGCCCGTTCCAGGTCACCAGCACCCCGGGAGGGAGGCCCCGGAGCGCGGTGTCGACCCGGCGGAGCAGGTCCGCCTCGGCGGCGGCCGTGACCGGCCCCGTGTCGCCGTCGGGGAGGTCGAGCACCAGGTCGACGCCCGGGCCGGCGATGGCCACGGCGACGACCGCCGACCTGGACGGGTCCAGGCCGTCGGTCGTGGTGTCGGTCTCGATGTCGAACCCGTAGAGAGGCTCGTCGTCGGGATCCACCAGCACGGGCGCATCGTATGGGCGGGCTGCGACGTGGCAGGCCGGAGGCCGCTCAGCCCCGGATCCGGACCAGCCGTCCGGCGGCGTCCCGGCGGTCACCGCCGAGCTCGACGACCGGCGACCCGGCCGCCCACTGCGCGGCGCGCACCGCCAGGACGAGGGCGTCGAGCACGTCGTCACCCGCCGCACCCGTCGGGACGCCGGCGGGGCGGGTCCAGCGTCGATCGACGTGACGGTGCAGCACGCCGAGTCGTTCCCGGCGACCGGCCGGCGTGCGCTTGGGGTGGCGCATCGGCGCACCGGCGAGCGTGGCGAAGGCCAACTCCGGGTGGGTCTCGGCCACCCGGTCGCCCCGGCGCCGGGTGAGTCCCCCGAGCGCCGCGTCCAACTCGGCGATCTTCGGCACCAGGTGCCAGCTCTGCAGCGACAGGCCGGTGCCGGTGGCGCGGCGCTGGCGGCGGAGGGCGTCGTCGAAGTCGGTGGCGTCCAGCACCGACCGGGCCGGTGTCGGGAACACCGAGCTCCGCCGGGCGCCGAGCAGCGCCCGACAGGCCCGGTCGCAGTCCCGCGGTCCCTCGTCGAGCAGGCCGACCGGCATGTCGATCGCCACGGTCGACAACCTCGGATCGGCGACCACCGTCCCGATCGAGGCCACCACCGTGACGGACTCGACGGCGAACGGCTCGACCGTCGCCACGGCGACCACCCAGCCCCGGCGGCAGCCGTCCACGCCCGCCACCCGGTCCGGCACGGGTCCGCCGACCGTCGCCGCTGCCATGCGGAGGAGACTACGGCGTCACCGGACGGGCCCTCCCCGCCCGGTGGCCTCGCCGGGTGGCCCGGCCCGAGCGGGGTCGGCCGGTACGATCGCCGGGCCGGCGAGATCCGCCGGCGCAGCGAGGAGTCCGGCCCGTGGCCCGCCACCTGATCACCAGCGCGCTGCCGTACATCAACGGCGTCAAGCACCTGGGCAACCTGGTCGGCTCCATGCTGCCCGCCGACGTGGCGGCCCGGTTCCTGCGGGCGCAGGGTCACGAGGTGCTGGCCATCTGCGCCACGGACGAGCACGGGACACCCGCCGAGATCGCCGCCGCCGACGCCGGGGTCCCCGTCGCCGAGTACTGCGCCGACCAGCACGTCGTGCAGCGGGACCTGGGCGAGCGCTTCGGGTTGTCCTGGGACCACTTCGGTCGGACCTCCCGGCCGCAGAACCGGGTGCTCACCGACCACCTGGCGGCGCGACTGTGTGCCGAGGGCTACACCGAGATCCGCACGACGGCGCAGGTGTACTCGGTCGCCGACGGCCGCTTCCTCCCGGATCGCTACGTGGTGGGGACCTGCCCGAACTGCGGTCACGACCAGGCCCGCGGCGACCAGTGCGAGCAGTGCGGCAAGCAGCTCGACCCCACGGAGCTGATCGAGCCCCGGTCGGCCATCTCGGGTTCGACCGACCTCGAGGTCCGCGACAGCGCCCACGTGTTCATGCGACAGTCGGCGCTCGCCCCGAGGATCCGCTCCTGGGTCGACTCCCGCACCGACTGGCCGACGCTGACCCGTTCGATCGCCGACAAGTGGCTCGACGAGGGCCTCCGGGACCGCGGGATCACCCGGGACCTGTCCTGGGGGTTCCCGGTCGACCCGCAGGTGTTCCCCGAGGCCGCCGGCAAGGTGTTCTAC
>SXMI01000086.1 GCA_005777415.1 Actinomycetota bacterium
AGCTACATGGATATCCATGTAGCTCGCACCACAAAGCAGTGGGTCGGGTCGGGTCGGGGTCGGGTTGCTCTGGTCGGTCAGAGGCCGCGGGTGGCCCCGCCGTCGACGAGCACCGACGTCCCGGTGATGAACCGGGCATGGTCGCTGCAGAGGAACGCCACGACCGCCCCGAAGTCGTCGGCGTCACCGAGGTGTCCCGCCGGGATGTCGCCGATCAGGGCCCCACGGTCCGCGGCCCCGAGTGAATGGAGCCGGTCGGTGTCGTGCACGCCCGGCTGGACCGAGTTGACCGTGACCCCGTCGCCCGCGACCTCCGTGGCCAACACCTTCAGGAATCCGGTGACCCCGGTGCGGGCGGTCGTCGACGCCGCGAGCGTCCCGATGGGCTGGCGGGCGCCGATCGAGGTGATGGCGACCACACGCCCCCAGCCGTTCGCCTGCATGGCCGGCATCGCCTGCTGGCACATGGCGATGGTCGAGAGCAGGTTGAGCTCGAGCGCGTCGCGGTAGTCCTGGATCGAGGTCGTCGAGAAGGTTCCCCGCGGCGGCCCTCCGGCGTTGGCGACCACGACGTCGAGCGGTCCACCCAGGGCCTCGGCGGCCTCGTCGACGAACCCGGCGGCCCCCTCGGGTGAGCTCACGTCCGCGATCAGCCCTTCGACGGTGCCGCCCTCGCTGCGGATCCGGTCGACCGCCGTGGCCAGCCGTGCCGGGTCGCGTCCGCAGATCGCCACCGCGACACCCTCCCGGGCCAGTGCTGCAGCGCTGGCGAGCCCGAGTCCCGCCGATGATGCGGCCACGGCCGCCCGTCGTCCTGTGAGGCCCAGATCCACGTCGGCTCCCTCCTCGGAGTCGTTCGGGACGGTACCAGCGCGTCCGCTCACGTCCCCCGGTCGCGACGGCCGTCGAGTCGGATCAACCGGCGCGCGTTCACGTCGAGCACGGCCGAGAGCGCAGGGTCGCCGTGCGCAGGACCGGTGCACTGGTCCCACCCGGCCAGGTTCGTTCCGCCCACCAGACGGTCGCTCCCGACGGTGGCGATCAGCGCTGCGAGCGCCCTGGGTCCGCCGACGTGGGCGTCCCACCACAGGCGACGGAGCCGCTCATGGACCGCTCCCTCGAGCCGCAGCGAATCATCAGCCCAGGGGCGTGTCCGAGCCGCGTGTTCGAGGCGCTCGGCGACCCACGAGGTGGCCCCTCCGCCGTGACTGATGCACAGGTCCAGATGGGGATGGCGGTCGAGCACGCCGCCGAGGACGATCGTCGCGACGGCCAGCGCCTCGTCGTGGGCGAACCCGAGCCAGAGTTCGGCGTCGAACCGGCCGAGCCGTTCGTCGCGGACGGATCCGGTGACGCCGCTCGGCGTCGGGTGGAGAAACACCGGGACGTCGAGGGCCGCTGCGGTCGACCACAGTGCGTCCATCGCCGGGTCGTCGAGGGTCGGGCCGGGGTCGGTGCTGATGGCGGCACCGAGGAGACCCAGGTCGTCCACGGCCCGGACGAGCTCTGCGGCTGCCAGTTGCGGGTCCTGGGTCGGCAGCTGGGCGAGCCCGCCGAGTCGGTTCGGGGCCGCGGCCACGAGTTCGGCCAGGTCGTCGTTGTGGCGTGAGGCGAACCGGGCTGCCCGGTCGGCGTCCAGGTGGGTCAGGTACGTGAGCGGGTTCGGTGACACGACCTGGAAGGTGATCGCCGCCGCGTCCATCGCCCGCAGTCGCAGCCCGACATCGCTGAACGGGGTGTCGCGGTACTGCACGCCGTCGAGGGTGTAGTCACCGACGCGGAACGACGGCGGTTGGCCCTCGGGCCCGCCCTCGTCGACGTGCACCACGTCGTCGCCGAGCGAGTCGAGGGAGTCGAGCAGGACGACGTGTGCGTGGAGGTCGATCATGTCGCTGGTCGGTGCTCGGATAGGTGCTCGGGTCGGTCGAGGACGACCGGGTACTCGGACCAGTACCCGCGCGCCGAGTCGGGGTCGATCACGGGTGGTCGATCCGGATCGGGACGGGCGCCCAGGTCGAGCAGCGATCGCAGCGCCACCGCCACCAGACCCACCAGGTGGTCGGCCCGGTCACGGCCGTCGTCGGGCGGTCCACCCGCAGCCAGGTCCTGACCGATGCATGCGTGGGCTCCGGAACCGAAGCTCAGCCCCCAGCGCGGGATCCCGTCGGGGAGCTCCCGGTCCGGGTCGAAGCGGTCGGCGTCGTCCCCGAAGATCCGGGGGTCGCGATTGGCGGCGACCAGGTCGATCGTGACCTCGTCACCGGTCTCCACCACCTGTCCGTCGGCCAGCTCGACCCGTTCGGTCGCACGCCGGAGCGCGATCGGGCTCGACGGTTGCAGTCGGACGGTCTCGTGGACGCAACGCTGCAGGAAGAGGTCGTCGTGACGGGCCCGCTCCCTGGCGTCCGACCCGTCGGTGGTGCTGACGAGGTGGTCGAAGGTCCGAACGAAGGCGGTGGCCGACGTGTGCGCTCCGGCGAGCAGGTAGAAGCAGGTCTCGCGCAGGACGACGTCGTCGGCGAGGTGCAGGTCGTCGGCGTTGCGGAGGAGGGTCGTGAGGACGTCCATGGGGAGGTCGGACTCGTCGACCCGTCCCGACTCGAGTCCGGCGATGAGCTCGAGGCGCCGCTGCACGGACGGCGCCACGAACTCGGCGTCGAACTCCTCGAGCGCCAGCGCGACCCGGTCGCGGACCACGGACCGGTCGCCCCGATGGTGCGCGAGCGTGGCACCCTCGATGAACTGCATCATGGCCCGGTAGAGCCGGTCGGTCTCCTCGGCGGTGCCTCGTGGTCGATCGACGCCGGCGGTGGTGGCGGCCAGGTTCATCATCACCTGGTGGCTGAGGCCCACCAGTTCCGCCCGGCCGGACTCGGCGTGGGGACCGAGCGTCGAGGCGACGATCGGCGGGAAGAGCACGCGCTCGTAGTGCTCGTGGGTGTCCCTGCGGAACAGCCGGTTCTCCAACCGTCGCCGGTCACGGTGTTCGACACCGTGGAGGTTGACGAGGACGTCCGCCATGACGACCTCGCCGGCGTCGTAGAGCGCCTGGCGCAGGTGACGCTGGCGGAGTGCCTCCCGTGCGGTGTCCCACCGATCCACGATGAGCTGGCGGACCCCGTTCACTGCTCCGCACCTCCGGCCGCCCAACGGAGCGCCTGACCCAGGAGCCGCCCGTGCGACGGGTCGGTGATCGAGGCGAGGTCGTGACCGAGCAGGTCGGTCACGACCCGGCCCTCGCCCACCCCACGGGCCCACACGAGCGGCACCACCGATCCGTCGAGCTCGGTGGTCAGGAGGGGGGTCACGTCGTCGCAGAGGTCGAGGTCGAGGTACACCTCGTCGACGACCTCGAAGGCGCCCACCTCGACGGTGACGGGATGTTCCGGCCCGGTGCGATCGACCCGGACGGGTCCGGGGGGCGGGTGCGAGCTCGTCCCCCAGCTCCAGGCGGCGCCGCAGAGCCCGCGCCATCGGGGATCGGCGTCGAAGCAGATCACCGCCGTGTGCAGTGCGACGAGTCCGCCGCCCCCACGGACCCATCCCTCGACGACGTCGAGGTCGTCTGGGTCCGGCCTCGTCGCCGGGTCGGCCAGGTGTGCGGCCGCGGGGGCGGTGGCCTGCAGGTACAGGGCGTGGACGGTCACGACGTCACCGGGTCCCGCCTCCTCGGCCGCACGACGGACGGCGTCCGGACCCGTGAGGACGGTGGTGGTCAGCCCCGCCCCGGCGGCCACCCGGCACAGGCCGTCCCCGATGGACGCGGCGTCGTGCCCTCCGGCGCCGCCCGTGACGAGGACCTGGACGTTCACCGGTCCGGCCGGCCCCGGATCGGGTCCGACCCCTCGTCGCCGTCGGCGGTCGTCGTCGATTCGTCCGCAGCGGTCGCGGAGCGGGGGAGTCGGGCCAGTGCGCTCACCCCGACGCCCCCGTCGACGAGCAGCTCGGTGCCCGTCACGTACGAGGACTCGTCGGAGAGCAGGTAGGCCACGACGTCGGCAACCTCCGGACCGGTTCCGAGGCGGCCGAGCGGCACCGCCGAGGCGCGTGCGGCCCGCACCTCCGGATCGCTCAGCACCGCAGCCGACATGCCGGCGTCGATGAGGCCCGGTGCCACGGCGTTGACACGGATGCCGGCGTGGGCCCACTCCAGGGCCATCTGCTCGGTGAGCCGGGCGACCGCCGCCTTGGTGGCCCCGTAGGCGCCGGCGCCCGGTCCCGGGAGCACACCGTTGACCGAGGTGACCGTCACGATCGATCCGGGTCGACCCGCGTCGAGCATCCGGCGGGCCACGCTGCGGGCCGTGAGGAAGGTGCCGGTCAGGTTCACCTCCACGACCTGCCGCCAGTCGTCGAGGTCCACCTCGGCGAGGGGCCCGAAGCGGACGACGCCGGCGTTGCAGACGGCTCCGTCGGGCGCATCCGCTCCGCTGAGGCGGGTGAACTCGTCGAGGGCCGCGTTCAGGGCGGCCTCGTCCGTGACATCCGCAACGAGCGGGAGCCCGCGGACCTCCAGCGCCTCGGCCGTGCGCCGGGCGGCGTCGCCGTCCCGGTCGAGGACACCGACCAGGATCCCGTCCCGGGCCAGTCGGGCGGCGACGTCCGCTCCCAACCCGGTGCCGGCCCCGCTGACCACGACGGAGCGCGGCCGTGTGCCGCTCACTGCTCCACCACGTCGCGGGTGAGCAGTCGCGTCGACCAGAGGCCGACCTGCTCGCCGGGCAGTGGATCCCGTTCGGGCCACGGTCGGTCCAGGTCCACGGGGACGCCGCGTGAGATCACCTGCCGGAGTCGGTCCCGTCGCCCGAGCACGGCGATGTCGGCCGTCGGGTCGCCGTCGACGACGAGCAGGTCGGCGGCGGCGCCGACCGCCACGACACCGATCGAGTCCATCGGGCGCCGGAGGGCGATGGCGCCGTTGCGGGTGGCACACGAGATCGCCTCGAGCGGATCGAGTCCGAGCACGTCGACGAACAGCTCCACCTCACGGGCGTGCCAGTGGCCGTAGGGGGTGAGCGAGAACCCGCTCTCGGAGCCGCACAGCAGTGGCACCCCGGCATCGTGGGCCCGGCGCAGGACTGCGGCGGTCGCCTCGATCTCGCCCCGGAACAACTCGACCTGCCCCGTCGCTGCGCCCACCAGGGCGCCGTGGTCGGCCAGGTTGGTCAGGAACGTGAACGTCGGCGCGATGGCGGCACCCGACGCCACGACGGCCTCGAGCGCACCGTCGTCGAGGTGGCTCGCGTGCAGGATCAGGTCGACGCCGCACTCGGCGGCGAGGCGCGTGGAGTCGGCGTTCCGGCAGTGCGCCACCACCGGGGTGTCGAGCGCGTGTGCGGTGTCCGTCACCGCGAGCAACTCGTCCCGGGACCAGACGGTCAGCTCGCCGCTGCGGTTGGGCAGCGAACCGGTCAGGTGGACCTTGATCCAGTCCGCCCCGTACTTCACCTGCTGCCGTGTCGTGCGGACGATCTCATCCCGGTTGCGGACCACCTGGGCGTACCCCACCGCTCCCTCGTCGGGGATGAGTCGGCCGGCGGTTCCGCCGGCGGCGGTGAGCAGCGCGTTCAGTCCGGAGGACATGCGCGGTCCCTCGACCAGGCCGGCCTCGATGCCGTCCCGGAGCGCCGGCCCCAGGTCGGCGATGCAGTCGGCGTCGAGGAACCCGGTGACACCGGCCCGGAGCAGCTTCGTGACGTTGAACGCGGCGAGCAGCATCGAGGTCCCGGTCGGCCGGTGCCAGAACAACTCGTCGTTGCTCGACGGCTCGCCGAAGGTGACGTGGCAGTGGGCGTCCACGAGGCCCGGCATGACGGTCCGCCCCGCCGCATCGATGGTGCGCGTCCCGGGCGGTGACGCCTCGGCGGCCCCGGCGCCAACGGCGAGGATCCGGTCGCCGTCGACGAGCACGTCGGTGGTCGGACTCGGGGGACCGCCGGTCCCGTCCACCACGGTGCCACCGGTGATCAGCAGCGGTTCCTTCGTCCTCCGACCCACCGGGTCACCCCCGTCGCTCCGGACCCTTCGTCGGGTCCCGCTGGCGGGTCCGTCGACGTCCTGAATGCTGTTTACTACGCTCCGGTCTCCGAGGTCGCCTCCGGGCGCCGACCATGCCGGGGGGACGACGAGTGGACGCCACGCTGGAGGACCGGATCCGGGCCGAGCTCGAGTCGAACCGCGAACGGACGGGTCCGCCCGACGGAGCCGTCGAGATCCCGCCCATCCCGGCGGGTCGGTACTGCGACCCGGACTTCGCCACGCTCGAGCGTGATCGGGTCTGGCGGCGGACGTGGCTGTACGCCGCGCACACCTCGCAGTTGCCCGAGCCGGGCGGCTACGTGACCACCGACCGGAGCGGCTCGCCGATCGTGGTCGTCCGAGGGGAGGACGGGGTGGTGCGCGCCTTCTACAACAGCTGTCGGCATCGTGCGGCCCCCGTGGTGCGTGACGAGTGCGGAACGGCCCGGCGGCTCACCTGTCAGTACCACTCGTGGTCCTACGACCTCGGCGGTCGGCTCCGGGCCGTGCCGGATTCCCGCAACTTCGTCGACCTGGACCAGGAGGCGCTCGGCCTGGTGCCGGTGCGTTGCGAGGAGTGGGAGGGGTTCATCTTCGTCAACGAGGACCCCGATGCCGTGCCGCTCCACGAGTACCTGGGTGCCCTCGCCGAGCAGATGGAGGAGGTCGACGGGACGAGGTTGCGGTGGATCGACCGCCAGGTCCATCCGGTCGAGGCCAACTGGAAGGTTGTCGTTGACGCCTTCTTGGAGGTGTACCACATCCGGACCGTCCACCCGGACAACGCAGCGCTCCTCTACGACGACTCGACCGTGACCGTCGCGATGCTGCCGAACGGGCACAGTCGGCTGAGTGTCGCGGTCCGACCGGAACTGCTCGGCGTGATGGACCCGTCGCCGGCTGCGGACAACCCGAGCGTCGGCGAGCTGTGGCGCCAGACCAGCACGTCGTTCGGATGGTTCCCGAACGTCATCGCCCCCCTCGACACGGGCGCGTTCCCGCTGCTGTGCATCTGGCCGGTCGACGAGCACCGCTCGGAGCTCGTGCTCGAGTGGTTCGCCCCGGACTGGGGCGAGGGCGAGATGCCCGAGGAGCACGCGCTCCGGGTCACGTTGTTCCAGACGGTGATGGCCCAGGACACGGCGAACCTGGGGGCGATCCAGCGCTCGGTCGAGTCGCCCGGTGCCCGGCCGTTCCATGTCGGCTGGCACGAACGACTGGTCTTCCACTTCCACCGGGCCGTCGATCTCGCGATCGGGCCCGACCGCGTGCCGGCCGGTCTGTCGGTCTCCGACGAACTCGACCGGTTCGTCGAGGGCGCACCGTGACCGGCACCGCGGAGCAACTCGTCGGCCGGGTGAGGAACGTCGCGAACCAACCCGACCTGTCGGGTGACCGGCGCCCGGTCGCTGACGAACTCGATGTGCCGTCGTGCTCCGTGACGGGGGAGCTCCCGGCGGGCCTGCGAGGTTCGTTCGTCCGCAACGGACCGAACCCGCTGTTCGAACCGATCGGCCGCTACGACCTGCTCGACGGCGACGGGATGCTGCACGACGTCACCTTCGGTCAGGGCGGGGTGTCCTACCGCAACCGGTGGATCCGCTCCCGGGGGCTGGGGGCGGAACTGGCGCTCGGCCGGGCGGTCTACCCGGGGCTCGGTGACGTGACCTCGTTCCCTGATCGGTCGCTCACGGGCGACGCCGGGCCGGTGAAGAACCCCGCCAACACCCACATCATCGAGCACGCCGGGCGACGCCTGGCGCTGTGGGAGGGCGGTCCCCCCACCGAGGTCACGAGCGACCTTCGGACCGTGGGCGAGTTCGACTTCGGTGGCCGACTCCGAGGCCCCATGACGGCGCATCCCCGTCTGGATCCCCGGACCGGCGAGATGCTCATGTTCGGCTACTCGTTGTTCGAGCCGTACCTCCGCTACGACGTCGTCGATGCCGACGGCTCGTTGTCGCACTCGGTCGACCTCGACCTGCCGGTGCCGGTGATGATCCACGACTTCGTGGTCACCGAGTCGCACGCCGTGTTCCTCGAGTCGCCCTACGTCTTCGACCTCGCCAACCTGGGCTCGGGCCCGCTCGTCCGGTGGATGCCGGAGCGGGGGGCGCGGATCGGGGTGCTGCCCCGACGGGGGTCCGCCGACGACGTGCGCTGGTTCGACCTCGAGCCGGGCCACGTCCAGCACTTCTGGTCCGGTTTCGAGGAGGGGGACCGGATCGAGTTCCACGGGTGCCGCTACGACGCGCCGGCGTTCGGGATGGACGACAGCGTGCCGCTCAAGGAACGCGCCGCCCAGGACCACACGGCCCGACCGGCCCGGTTCCGGGTCGACCTGGCCACGGGCCGGGCCGGGTGGGAGCCGATCGACGACCTCGAGGGCGACTTCAACCGCATCAACCCCGCGTTCGACGGCGTACGGGTCCGCTACCTCTACATGTCGGCGTTCACGCTCCCGGAGCGGCACCTCGGTGACTTCGACGCGATCGTGCGGTACGACGATCGGACCGGCGAACGGGCGGTGTGGAGCGCCGGACCGGCGGCTCACGTCGGGGAGTGCGTCTTCGCCGCCGACCCGGCCGGAACCGCCGAGGACGACGGGTGGTTGCTGGTGGTCGTCTCGGACGATCGGACCGACACGTCGGACCTGGTCGTCCTCGACGCCCGGGACGTGGCGGCCGGCCCGGTGGCCCGAGTCCACCTGCCGAGGCGCGTGCCGTTCGGGTTCCACGGCAACTGGTTCCCGGAGGTGGCGGCATGACCGGCTCCGTCCGGCGACGGCCCGGCGACGGACGGTTGCTGCTGGTCGGGTTGGCACTCGTTCTCGTCGCCGGATGTGCGGCTGGTGACGATCGGCCCGAGGCCGTCGGGGCCGAGGCGACCACGGCCGCCGACACCACTGGATCGCTCTCCGGCGACGAGCTCGCCGCGGCCGAGCGGATCGCCGGCCGGTACGCCCACTACGACGTGGTCGCCTACGAGGGCAGCGGGATGAAGACGCTGATCATCTCGTACGGGTTCACCGACCTCGACGTCGTCGACGGGCGACTCGTCGAACAGGAGACCTTCTGCTCGGCCGACCACCGGTCGGACCAGCCGATCTCCGTGAGGTTCTCCGATGCGGCGACGCAGGCGATCCGCCCGGTCCCCGTCGACGCCGAGCTGTCGGTCGAGGACGGACGGGCCCGTGTCGTGCGACCGGCGACCCCCACGGGGATCGGGGTCGACCTGGCCGACCCGGTGAACGATCCGCTGCCGACGGACCCGGCGGACCCGAGGGTGCGCGACGACGATGGCGACGGCCGACCGGGGGTGACGGCCACCATCTCGGCCGCCGGCGGGGCGGTGACCGGCGAGCTCTACCTGGCCAGGCGGGAGATCTTCGCCTACGACCTCGCCGAGCAGTCCGACGGCACGCTGACCGGAGTGGTCCGCGACGACTCCGAGCAGCTCGTCGTCGGTGCGTCCAACGAGGTCTTCCGGACCCCGGCCCAGTGGGACCAGCACCCCGACCTGACGCGCAGTCCGATCGTCCTGGTCCGGGTCGGTCGCGACTGGGACTGCGACCGGCTCATGGCTGAGCGACCCACCCTCCTTCCGCCGGTCCCCACGATCGACTGGTGAGGTCCGTCTCGGGCACCCACCACCGACCCCCGCCCGATGCGTTCTCGGTGCACTGGAGGACCTATACGGTCGCTCGTTGCACCGAGAACGTGTGGGCGCCGCCGGCCCCACACCGCCGGGTTGGGGTCGCCCGGGATACTGTCGACGAGCGGGCCTCTAGCTCAACTGGCAGAGCAGCGGACTTTTCATCCGTCGGGTCAGGGTTCGAGTCCCTGGGGGCCCACGGATCCGCCCGCTGGTGCGGGGCGAGCGGACTTTTCATCCGTCGGGTCAGGGTTCGAGTCCCTGGGGGCCCACGGATCCGCCCGTCGGGCGGGTCGCCCCGGCCCGGGAGGCTCAAGTCGGTAGGGTGTGGCGGTCGATCGACCAGCGGCGCCGAGCCCCCGACCTCGTTGCGCCGCCCACCCGGGGAGGGATGTCCGTGTACGACGAACCATCGATCCACGACGTCACCGCCGAGGAGGCGCCCCGCCGACGTCCCCGCTCCCGACGGGCCGCAGCGGTGGCGGCGCTCGCAGCCGCAGCCCTGTTCATCGCCGCCTGCGAGAAGCCCCCGTACCAGATCGTGTTCCCGGTGGCCGGTACGTCGAACTACTCCGACACCTTCGGCGCGCCTCGAGGGTCCAGCACCCACGAGGGCCAGGACATCTTCGGAGCCAAGGGCCAGCCCCTGATCGCCGCTGCCGACGGCACCATCACGTGGATGCGGTGGGGAACCGGGGTCCGGTCGGGGAACCTGCTCCAGCTCACCGACGACACGGGTTGGTACTACTACTACATCCATCTGAACAACGACACGCCCGGCACCGACGACGGGGCCAACCGCTACGACCAGGCGTTCGCCGACGGGATCTCCATCGGCCAACGGGTGAAGGCCGGCGAGGTCATCGGCTACCTGGGCGACTCGGGCGATGCCGAGCTGACCACGCCCCACCTCCACTTCGAGATCCACAAGCCGGGCGGCGCCGTGATCAACCCCTACGGTGCACTGCTCGAGGCCCGACGGTTCGAACGCACGCCGGAGCAGCGGGTGGCGGCGAGCCCGGCGGGCGCGGCCGAGGCCTTCGTCCTGAACCCCGACGGCACGGTCCGCATCACGGGGTGGGCGATCGACGCCGTCCGCAACGATCCCGTCCGGGTGAGCGCCTACATCGGCGGGAACCTCATCGCCACGTCGACCGCCGGGTTCGAGCGGACCGACCTGGCCCCGCGGGGCCGCGGCACCCGACACGGCTACACGTTCGCCTCGGTCGGGGCCCGAGGCGGCGGGCCGGTGCCCAAGGGCGCCGAGATGTGCGTGGTCGCCCACAGCATCGAGGGCGGCGGTTCCGCCCGCATCGGCTGCTCCACGGCTCCCAAGTGACGGCCGGTCGGTGACCACCGACCGCTTCCCCCGGCGCCTGTGACCATCGACCCGAGGACGCCGGTCCTGGTCGGGGTCGGGGTGGCGCAACGTCCGCCCGACGGGTCCGCCGGTGTCAGTCCGTTCGAGTTGATGACCGAGGCCGCGACGGTCGCAGGCCTGGATTCGGGCGCCACCGATCTGCTCGGCCGGCTCGACACGGTGGCGGTCACCGTCGGCAACTGGGAGCACCCCGATCCGGGCCGGGCGCTGGCGGAGCAGCTCGGCGTCCGCGATGTCCGGTCCATCCGCGTCGACGTCGGTGTGCCCCAGCAGACCCCCGTGTCGGTCGCACTCCGACGGATCCGGAGCGGTGCCGCCGACGTCGTGCTCGTCGCCGGCGGCGAGGCCCTCGCCAGCCGCCGGGCGGCCGAGCGCGCCGGGCGGGAGGCGCCCGACGGGGGCTGGTCGACGAGGTCGACCGTCCCCGACGAGCACTGGCGACCCGGGGAGGACGACTCGGGCGAGTTGATGTGCGAGGCCGAGATCGCAGCCGGGTTGTGGGCACCGGTCGAGCAGTACGCGTGCATCGAGGTGGCTCGTGGGGCCGCCGCCGGCTGGGACCGGGAGCAGCACCTCGCCGACATCGGCAGCCTCTGGAGCGCCTTCGCCGCCGTCGCCGGAACCAACCCCGCGGCCGACTTCGCCGGGGCGCGGTCAGCGCTCGACCTGGTGATCCCGTCGGCGGAGAACCGTCCGCTCGCGTGGCCGTACACGAAGTGGCTGGTGTCGCAGTGGACGGTGGACCAGGCGGCGGCGCTGCTGCTCTGTTCGGCGGAGGTCGCCCGATCGCTCGGCGTCCCTCCCGACCGCTGGGTGTTCCCCAGGGTGGCGCTCGAGTCCTCGCACGCCGTGTCGCTCACGCGGCGCTCGGAGCTGCACCGGTGGCCCGCCATGGGTGTGCTCGGGCGGGCCGCCGCCGCCCACCTGGGCACCCCGCTCGACGGGATCGAGCTCGTCGAGTGCTACAGCTGCTTCCCGTCGGCGGTCCGGGTGCAGCAGGCGGAGCTCGGGTTGGATCCCCGATCGGTGCCGACGCTCACCGGCGGCATGACCTTCGCCGGCGGGCCGTTCAACAACGCCACCTACCAGTCGACCGCCGTGATGGTGGGCCGGCTCCGCGCCGAGCCCGACGCACTCGGGCTGCTCACGACAGTCTCGGGGCTCCTCACCAAGCCGGGTCTGGTCGTGTGGTCGGCCACGCCCGGACCGCCCGAGCTCGTCGCCGACCTGGCTGCCGAGGCGGCCGCGGCGACCGGGACAACCGAGTCGGTCGCCGAGTGGGACGGCACCGGCGTGGTGGTGACGGCGACGGCGGTCCACGAGGGGCTCGAGGCCGTCAGGGCGGCGATCGTCGCCGACCTTCCGGACGGCCGCCGCTGGGTGGGGTGGAGCGAGGACCGGTGGACGGTCGAGGCCGTGGTGACGGCGACGGCGGTCGGCCGGACGGTCGGGATCAGCGGCGGCGGCTGCTCCTGTTGACCCGGGTGCGGACCGCAGCAACCCACGGCACCGGGTCAGCACCGGGTCAGCGCCGGATCGGCCCCGGATCGGCCCCGGATCGGCCTCAGATGCGCGGTGTCTCGTCGAGCCCGTCGTTGAACCCGCGGTAGATCCGGTAGATCTCGACGCAGCGTTCGCAGACCGGGAGTTGCTTCGGGTCCCGGGACGGCACCCAGACGTGGCCGCAGAGCGCCTCGATCGGTGTCCCGTGGATCCGGGCCTCGAGCACCTTGGCGGCGGCGTCCTCACCCGGCTTGGTCCTGACGATGTGGGCGACCGGACCGTCCTCGCTGGACGTGTCCTCGTCCGTCTCCGGGTCGAGCACGGTGATGCCGCCGGTCGGGAGCGGCTCGGCGGCGGCCCGGGCGACCCGGGGTGGGAAGGTGGCCGGGGCGGAGCGGTGTCTCGAGTGCATCGGACTCATGGTCGCGCGGTGTCGTCGTCGCCCGCACCTCGATCCGTCCCGTGGTGTTCGGCGGGCACGCACCGGATCGCCACCCCGGTCGGTGTGGGCGACCGGCCGATCTCCACGAGTCCCGAGCGGGCGAACGCATCGGCGAGCAGGATCCCGACGACGGCATCGTCCACGGGCTGGCCATCGACCGTGCAGCCGGCCGGGAGGTCGACGGTCCCGCCGGTGGCTGGGTCGAGCGCCGCGATCGACTCGATCACGTCCTCGAGGGCCGGGCCCGTCGGGGGCACCCCGACCGAGGCCGAGCGGGCCAGGCGGTCCCGTTGCCGGGCCCGCGACCGGCGCAGCAGCACCAGGCCGTAGGGGAGCAGGATCACGACCGCGATGGCGAGCGACCGGGCGAGCGTGCCCACGTCGACGTCCGCGAGGATCGGGGTGGCGGTCATGGCGGAGCCGGATCGTACCGGCCGCTACCCTCCGGGACCGTGCCGGGTGACGACGACGTGGAGCTGACCAGCGTGGATCTCGGTGCCGCTGGTTCCGGTGGTGACGGTGCCGCTGGTGCCGGTGGTGACGGTGCCGCTGGTGACGGTGCCGCTGGTGCCGGTGCCGCTGGTGCCGGTGCCGCTGATCCCGTTGCCGCCGATTCGCCGGCCGATCCGGCCGAGCAGGAGCTCCGGTCGCTCGAGTCGTCGTTCGCCGCAGTTGAGGAGGCGATGGAGTCGCTCACGCGGATCTCGGCCGACGGCGGCGACGGCGCCGTGGTCGTCGCCCAGATCGAGGCGGTGGTCAACCCCACTCGGTTCCCGCTGGAGATCGACCCGCCGGCCTGACCCGCCGGCCGGGTGGGAGGCCCGTCGGGAGCGGCCTCAGAGCCCGTCCGGAACCGTCTCGTCGATCAGCAGGTGCACCCGGTCACCGAGCCGCCAACCGCCGTCCTCGTGGACGAACCAACGTCCACCCAGGTTGCCGATCCGTTCCCACGGGGCGCCGAGCGCGGCCTCGGCGGCGAAGATGACACCGGCGTGCGCCACGGCCAGGACGAAGCCGAACGGGTGGTCGGCGTGGATCCGGTCGAAGGCCCCCAGGACCCGGTCCCGGACCGCGTCGTCGTCCTCCCAGCCCTCGGGCCGTCGCCCGTCGGCCAGGGCCCCGGGGTCGCGGTCCTCGATCTCGCTCCGGGTGAGTCCCTGCCAGGCGCCGGCGTGGCGCTCGATCAGCCCGTCGAGCGTGCCGACCGGGCCGATCCCGATCTCCTCGGCGATGATCTCGGCCGTGGTCCGGGCCCGGTCCAACGGGGAGCTCACCACCCCGTCGAGCGCCCCGACCGCGCGGGCGGCCTGACGGGCCTGTTCCCGGCCCCGATCGGTGAGCGGCGGGTCCTCCTGGCCCTGCCAGCGGCCGACCGCGTTCCACTCCGACTCGCCGTGTCGGACCACCAGCAGTTGCGTCACGGGCCGCACGGTACCGGACCGGACCGGTGCCGGCGCCGGGTCCGCTGCCGGGTCCGGCGGACGGGAAGCGGGAGGAGCGGGGGCGCTACCCTCGACCCGTGCCGGTTCTGCGTCTCTTCGCCCGGGCGCGCCAGGAGGCGGGGGTCGGGGAGCTCGTCGTGGACGGTGCGACGGTGGCCGAGGTGCTGGCCGGGGCCCGGGGTCGGCTGGGCCCGGGGTTCGCCGAGGTGCTCGACCACAGTGCGGTCTGGCTGAACGGTGAGCCCGCCGAGCCGACGGCCCCCGTCGGCGACGACGACGAGGTGGCGGTGCTCCCGCCCGTCTCGGGGGGAACGTGAGCACCGCCGAGCTCCCCAAGGTGACCCCGGTCCGCCGTCAGCGCCGCCAACCCGCCGCGGCGGCACCGGCGAAGCGCCGCCGCGTGCCCGGACCGAGCCTGCTCGGACCCACCCCGATCGAGGGCCCGCGGGTCCGCCTCGGTGTCCTCTGGTTCCTGGTGGCGGTGGCGGCCGCGACGTCG
>SXMI01000087.1 GCA_005777415.1 Actinomycetota bacterium
ATATGCATGGAGCTCGCACCACAAAGCTGGAAGTTCGCGGGGCGGGCGGAGGCGGGCCGGGGCGGGCGGGGTGGAACCTGACGGCCGCTCAGGCGCCTGCGAGGGGCCAGGCCTTGCGCAGCCTCGACCATGACTCGTCGAGCGACACCGGCAGCACTCGGGTCCCGGCGGCAACCGTCATGAAGTTGGCGTCGCCCTCCCACCGCGGCACGCAATGGACGTGTAGATGGTCGGACTGCGAACCGCCTGCGGCCCGCCCGAGGTTGAGCCCGACGTTCACGGCGTCGCAGTCGACCGCCGACCGCAGCGCCGTCACGGCGCTCGTGACGGTCGACCAGAGCTCGGAGTGCTCCTCGTCGGTCAGCGCCGCCAGATCCGCCACGGCCCGATTGGGCAGCACCATCAGGTGGCCCGAGGTGTACGGGAACCGGTTCAACAGCACGAAGCAGGTCGGACCCCGACGGACGATGAGAGTCCGGTCGTCGGGCTCGCCCGAAGCCAGGATCCGCTCGAACAGCGAGCCCGACGGCCCCGCACCCGAACCGCTTCCGCCGGCGCCTCCGCTCCCGTCGGCCGGCTCCGCACCGACCGATCGGACGTAGTCCGACCGCCAGGTCGCACAGAGGTGGTCCAGCGCCACGATGAGACCGCCGACGCCCGACTCAGTGCCGACCGGCGACGTCGGCGGCCAGCCGTTCGGCGAACGAGGCGACGGGGACGTCACGCTCGACCTCGCCACCCCGCGGGTTCACCCCCACCGTCCCCCGCGCCACGTCGTCGTCACCGACGACCAGCACGTAGGGCAGCTTCTCGCCCTTCGCCCGACGGATCCGGTTGCCGAGCGTCTCGTCGGCCGGAGCGACGTCCACCCGGGCCCCGCCGCCCCGCAACTGCGCCGCCACCTGGAGCGCGTAGTCGAGATGGGCGTCGGCCACGGGCAGCACCCGCACCTGCTCCGGGGCGAGCCACGCCGGGAACGCACCGGCGTAGTGCTCGACCAGCACCCCGAAGAACCGCTCCACCGACCCGAACAATGCGCGGTGGATCATGATCGGCCGGTGTCGCTCGCCGTCGGCGCCCACGTAGTTCAGGTCGAACCGTTGTGGCAGCTGGAAGTCAACCTGGATCGTCGACATCTGCCAGGTGCGGCCGATCGCGTCCCGGGCCTGGACCGAGATCTTGGGCCCGTAGAACGCTCCCCCACCCTCGTCGAGCACGAGTTCCAGGCCCATGGACTCGGCCGCCCCTCGGAGCGCCGAGGTCGCCTCCTCCCACTCCTCGTCCGAGCCGACCGCCTTCTCCGGCGGCCGGGTCGATAGCTCCAGGTAGAAGTCGTCGAGTCCGTAGTCGCGGAGCAGGTCCAGCACGAAGGTCAGGATCGAACCGAGCTCGTCGGCCATCTGCTCCTTCGTGGTGAAGATGTGGGCGTCGTCCTGGGTCATCCCGCGGACCCGGGTCAGTCCGTGGACCACACCGGACTTCTCGTAGCGGTAGACGGTCCCGAACTCGAACATCCGCAGCGGGAGCTCCCGGTAGGACCGCATCCGTGACCGGTAGATCAGGATGTGGAACGGACAGTTCATCGGCTTGAGGTAGTACGAGGTCCCCGCCCCCTCGCCGTCGGCCGACTCCGGCGCGTCGATCTCCATGGGGGGGAACATGCCCTCGGCGAACCACTGGAGGTGGCCGGAGGTCTCGAAGAGGTCGGCCTTGGTGATGTGGGGCGAGTACACGAACTCGTAGCCCGCCTCCTCGTGCCGCTTGCGGCTGTAGTCCTCCATCAGACGCCGGATGATCCCCCCCTTGGGGTGGAACACGGCCAGCCCCGAACCCACCTCCTCCGGGAAGCTGAACAGGTCCAGTTCCACGCCGAGCCTGCGGTGGTCGCGGGCGGCGGCCTCCTCCTGCTGGTGCAGGAAGGCCTCGAGCTCGCCGGCCGTCGGGAACGCCACGGCGTAGATGCGCTGGAGCATCGGGTTCTGCTCGCTCCCGCGGAAGTACGCGCCACCGTGGCGGGTCAGGCGGAAGTTCGCCAGCCGACCGGTGGAGGGGACGTGCGGGCCCAGGCACATGTCCACGAACTCCGGGGTGTTGCGGTAGAAGCTGATGGTCTCGCCACCGGACACCTCGCCGTCGGCCGACTCCCCCGCCGCCGCCAGGTCCATGAACACCCGCTTGTACGGATGGTCGGCCATGAGCTCGCGGGCCTCGTCGAGCGGGAGCTCGAAGCGTTCGAACGGCTGGTCGGCGGCGATGATCCGGCGCATCTCGGCATCGATCCGCTCCAGATCCTCGTCGGTGAACGTCGCCCCGCCCGGGAGTTCGAAGTCGTAGTAACAGCCGTTCTCGATGGCGGGCCCACCGGCGAACGTCGCGCCCGGCCACAGGTTCAGTACGGCCTGGGCGAGCACGTGCGCCGTCGAGTGCCGCAGGTACTCGGCCACGTCGGGATCCTTGATCGTCACGATCCGCACCGACTCGCCGTCGGCGAGCGGGGCGGCGAGGTCCCGGGGTTCACCGTCGACCACGACCACCACGGCGTCCTTGGCCAGGCGCCGGCCGATGGAGGCGGCCAGGTCGCCGCCCGTTGACCCCTCGGGGAGCGACCGCTCGGAACCGTCGGGCAGCGTGATGGCGATCTCGGGCATGGGGGCGAGGTTACCGGTGGCCCGATCGGCTCCCCGCACCGGTTGCGACCACCGGTCCGGCACCCGGTTCCGGGGACCGGGCGTCCACGCGGGCGGCGCGCCCCGGCGGGCGGTACCCTCCGGGACCATGCGGGGGACCATGCGAGACACGACCGGGACGCGCACCACGGCGCTCGGCCCGGCGGGCGGGCGAGCAGCGGGCCGGGGTCACCGTGCCCGACGAGCGATCGGGGCCGTGGTCGTCGCCGTGGCGGCGCTCGCAGCCGCCTGTGCGACCCAGCCGACCGTGCCCATTGCCGGCGGCTCCACCGTCGTGCGGCCGCCGACACCCGACCTGGTCGGGCCGATCACGGTGGTCGGCGACCAGCTGGTCGACGGTTCCGGCCGGACCGTCCTGATCCACGGGCTGAACTCCGTGGCGAAGTCGGCCCCGTTCCTGAGCGCACTGACGCCCGAGGCCATCGGCGACGCCACCTTCGACCGGCTCGCCGCCGACGGCTTCAACGGGATCCGCCTCGGCGTGTGGCCGGCTGCGGTGATGCCAGCTCCCGGGGCCGTGGACGAGGAGTACGTCCAACAGGTGCGCGCCGTCGTCGACGAGCTCGCCGAGCGGGGCCTGTGGGTGATCCTCGACTTCCACCAGGACGTGTTCTGGGGCATGCCCGAGTGGGCGACGCTGCCCGAGGCCGCGGCGCTCTCGCCCGACCCACCGGCGGGGCTCGACATCGGCTGGGCGGCGGCCTACGCCGCACCCCGGTCGACCCGACAGTGGGACGACTGGTGGGCGAACGCCGAGGCCGCACCGGGTCTGGGTGTCGTCGACGCCTACGCCATCGGTGTCGCCGCCGTCGCCGCCGCCCACACCGACGCCCCGAACGTGATCGGCGTCGAGTTGATCAACGAGCCCTACCCGGGCAGCGACCTGCTCGCCTGCGGCCTCAGCGGCTGCCCGGCGCTCGACGAGGCCACGGCCACCAACAACCGGATCATCACCGCCGCCGTGCGCGCACGGGCGCCGGAGATGCCGGTCTGGTGGACCCCGCAGGCCCTGTTCCCCGTCTACTCCGACACCTCGATGCAGGGGCCCGGTCCGGCCGACGGCAGCGGCGGGCTGTCGTTCCACACCTACTGCCTCTACACCGACGGCGGCGAACCCACCTCACCCCCACCGGCGGCGAGCGCGCTCTGCGAGGGCGTCTTCGCCCAGGGCTTCAACCGTGCGGTCAACCTGGCGCGCCACTGGGGCACGCCGGCGATCCTGACCGAGTTCGGGGCGTCCGCCAGCCCGCTCAATGCGACGATCGCCGCCCGGCTGGCCGACGAGCACCTGTTGAGTTGGTTCCACTGGGCCTCCGGCCGCTACCCCGACGTGGTCGAGTCGCAGATCGTGCGGACCTCGGCCCAGGCGACCGCCGGCACGCCGCTCGAGCAGCGGTTCGACCCGGCGTCCGGCGGGTACGTCCTGCGGTACCGACCGGATCACTCCGTGGCCCTGCCCACGAGCATCGTCGTCCCCGGGCGGGCGTACCCCGGGGGCTATGCAGTCACCGCGGAGGCCGGCACGGTGATCTCCGCCCCCGGCGACGGCCGTGTCCTGGTGGTGGCGGACCCGGGGTCGACCGAGGTGACGGTCCGGATCACGCGGTCCTGAGCACGCGGTCCTGAGCACGGCTCCGGCCACGACCGTGGCCCCTGACAGGGTCAGGTGACGCGACCCAGACGGGGTCGAACGACTCAGGCGAGCGCCAGATCGAGATCGAGCGGCCGGGCGGTGAGGACCGCCGCCGACGAACGGCGCTCGACCCCGTCGCCATCGTCGACCACGACCGGCGCCGTCCCCGATGCAGCCGCCGAAGCCACGACGACCGCCGGTCGCTCCGGGCTGTCCGGGCGCATCGGCACCACGGGGGCGACCGGCTCGGGGGCCGCTCCCGGGCGGGTCGCATAGGTGTCGACGTACTCCTGGCCCGTGAGGCTCCGGATCTCGTAGACGACCTCGTCGGTGATCTGCCGGAGGACCATCCGGTCGTCACCGAGGTGCTGGTAGCGCGCCGGATCCACCGGGCGCCCGAACCGGATGTGCACCCGACGGAACGGCAGCGGGAAACGGGCGTCCGGGGGTTGCACGGCGTCGGTGCCGATGATCCCCACGGGCACGATGGGCGCACCCGTCCGGAGGGCCAGGCGGGCGACCCCCGTGTGCCCCTTGTGCAGGACGCCGTCCCGTGACCGGGTGCCCTCGGGGTAGATGCCGAACAGTTCGCCGGACTCGAGGAGGCCGGCAGCCGCGTCGAGCGCCGCCGATGCCGCATCGCCACCCTTCCGGTCGATCGGGATCATGCCCATGGCCGGGAAGAGGAACCTGGTGCGCCAGTCGTCGAGGTACTCCGCCTTGCCCACGTAGGTGATCCGCCGCGGCAGCACCAGCGGCACGAAGAACGAGTCCAGGACCGAGATGTGGTTGGGGGCGATGATGGCGCCGCCCGTCGCGGGGATGTGCTGCATCCCCTCGGTGGTCACCTTCCAGAGGAACCGGAACGGCGGCGTCAGGACGGCCCGGGCGATGCCCTGGATCTGTCCGGCGCTCCGTCCCACCTGTCCGCTCCTCGTCTGCTCGTTGGCGACTCGTCGGTCGCTCGTCGGCCGCTCGTTGGTGTCTCGTGCTCGTTCGTCGGCTCCCCGACTCCCGTTGGCCGGGAAGACTAGCCGTGGGCACCGACAGCCGACGGGTGGGTCACGGAGTGTTCACACAGGTGACGTCGGCGAGTCGACCGGTCGGTCGGTGTGGACCCCGAGCAGCGCTGCGGCCTCCGACACGCCGAGCCCCCGAGCGGCCGCCAAGTCGATCGCTGCGACCGCCCCCGGCGTGTCGAGGTCCTCGTCGAGCGCGGCGCGGACCTGCTCGAGCGCCCCCGAGCCCTCGCCGGCGGCGACCCAGCGGCGGAGCCGCTCGTCGGCCTCGGCCAGGAGCCCGCCGTGCCACTCCCACCCGTCCCGATAGTGGTGGCCGACACAGGCGAGGCGGACCGAGCGGGGGTCCCAGTGCTGGGCCAGGTCCGAGACGAACACCAAGTTCCCGAGGGACTTGGACATCTTCTCGCCGTCCATGCGGACCATCGCCTGGTGCATCCAGTGCCGGACGAGCGGCTCGCCGGTCGCAGCGCGCGACTGGGCCGCCTCGCACTCGTGGTGGGGGAAGATCAGGTCGGACCCACCGCCGTGCAGGTCGATCGTCGTACCGAGCTCCCGCAGGCACAACGCCGAGCACTCGATGTGC
>SXMI01000009.1 GCA_005777415.1 Actinomycetota bacterium
AACCCGCTCGGCACGCAGACCGGCGCCCCCGTCATCGGGGACCTGGCCTTCCAGCCACAGGTGATCGTCTACGGCGCCCTGCTGCTCATCGGAGGCGGGATCGCCCGTTCGTTCGCCAAGCGGTTCTGAGCCGACCCGTCAGATCGCGGCGTCAACCGTTCCGTCCTCGGCGGCATACCGGGCCAGGGCAGCCCGCTCCGCCTCTCGGTCGGGAAAGCAGAACCAGACGAGGACGGCCCCGAGCGCCACGGCGATCGCGGCGGCGCCGAAGGCCCACTGCTGGCCGCTCAGGAAGCTCTCCCGGGCCCCCTCGAGGAGCGCGTCGCTGTACTGGGGGTACTGCTCGGCAACGACGACCACGCTCGAGAACGAGTTCTCGAGCGTGGCCACGGCCTGACCACTGAGCTCGGACTGCACGTCCGGAGGTGCGGCGGCGATTTGCGCCGCCACGGCACTCGCGTACCCAGCGGTGAGCAGCGCCCCCATGATCGACTGCATGATCGCCGCGCCCAGGTCACGCTGGAGGTCCGCGGTGCCCGACGCCATGCCGACCCGCTCGACCGGCACCGAGCCGGTGAGCGACCGGGACGCCGGCGTCCCCGCCAGCCCGACACCGGCACCGACCAGGACGAATGGCACGGCGATCCAGGCGTAGCTGGTCCCCTCACCCCAGACGAACAACATGACGAGCAGGCCGGCCAGGCAGCAGACGTAGCCGAGGAGCAGTGTCGCCCGGGAGCCGATCGACTCGATCAGCTTGGCCGAGCGAGGTGCCACCAGCACCATCACGAGCGCTGCGGGCAGCACCGACGCACCTGCGGCGAGGGGGCTGTAGCCCTCGACGTTCTGCAGGTACTGCTGGGCGATGAACACCCCGCCCATGAGGGAGCCGAACACGACGATCCCGGCGATGGCCGCCACCCAGAACGTCGGCCGGGCGGCGTAGTGGAGGTCGTAGAGCGGATTGGGTGCCCGACGCTGCCGCAGTACGAACGCGGCGACGGCCACCAGTGCGACGACACCCAAGATCAGTCCCAGCGTGGCGCTGTCCGGCTCGGCGACGAACGTGATGGCCGCCACCAGCGCCGCAATCCCAACGACCGACAGCACGCCACCCAGGTGGTCGACCGGCTCGGAGCTCTCCCCGACATGGGCGGGCACGAGCCGCAGCGACAGCCCGAGCGCGACCACCGCAAGGGGGACCGTGAACAGGAACGGTGACCCCCACCAGAAGTTCTGCAGGAGCACCCCGGACACGAGCGGACCGAGCGCCGCCATGGCCCCGCCCACCGCCGACCACAGAGCGATCGACCGGGTCCGGCCCGGGCCCGACCACAACGCCGTGATCAGGGCGAGCGTCGTCGGGAACGCCATGCCGGCGGCGAAGCCGCCGATGATGCGGAACACCACGAGCAGTTCGACGGTCGGGGCCCACGCCGCCAGCAGGGACGACGGGATGGCGAGTGCCGTACCCAGAACGAGCAGCAGCTTGCGGCCGTACCGGTCACCGACGGCCCCCAGGTACAGGACCGATGCCGCCAGGCCGAGCGAATAGCCGATGGCCACCAGGTTGATCTGGAGCTGGCTCGCCTGGAACGCCACGCCGATGTCGGGGAGGGCGACGTTGGCCACCGACAGGTTCAGGTTGGCGACGGTGGCCACCAGGATCAGCGTCACCAGGACGAGCGGGGCCCGGGGAGGAGCACCCTCGCCGGCGGGCCGGTCGGTGGCGATGTCGTGGCTCATCCGCCCATCTTCGTCCACCCCCGTGACGGCGAGCGGCATCCCCGGGGCCGGCAGGATTCCGGCATCGCTCGTCGAAGTGGCAGGCTGCCGACGTGCAGCCCGCCGACGACCCCGACGAACGCAGCGTCTTCGACGACCCCCAGTTCGTGAGCTCCCCCGACGGGACGCCGATCGCCACCTACGACCTGGGCGGGTCCGGCGGCGACCTGCTCCTGGTTCACGCCACCGGCTTCTGCGCCGGCGTGTGGGGTCCCCTCGCCGGCCGGCTCCCCGACCACCGGTTGGCCGCACTCGACGTGCGGGGTCACGGTCGCTCGGGGTCGCCGGCCGCCATGGACTGGGAGGCGACCGGCCAGGACGTGCTCGCCGCAGTCGACGGCCTCGGCCTGCACCACCCGATCGGCGTGGGCCACTCCATGGGCGGCGCGTCGCTCCTCATGGCGGAGATCCAGCGGCCGGGCACCTTCGCCGCCCTGTGGGTGTTCGAGCCGATCGTGTTCCCCCCGGACTTCCCCCGACCGGAACCCGGGACGCCCAACCCCATGGTCGAGGCGGCCCGACGTCGTCGGGACACGTTCCCGTCGGCCGAGGTGGCCCTGACGAACTTCGCCGCGAAACGGCCGCTCGACGAACTGGCGCCCGAGTGCCTGGAGGCCTACGTCCGGTTCGGGTTCGAGCAGCACGACGACGGGTCCATCAGCCTGCGGTGCCGGCCCGACTTCGAGGCGTCGACCTACGCAGCCGGAGCCACCCACCGCACCTGGGAACGCCTCGGCGAGGTGACGTGCCCGGTCAACGTGGTCCGGGGCCGACCCGAACCCGGACCGGCGCTGCTCGCCCCGGGCATCGCCGGGCGCCTCCCCGCCGGGACGCTCGAGGAGCACCCCGAGGTGGGCCACGTCGCACCGCTCGCGGCGCTCGACGACATGGCGGCCTCGGTGCACCGCGCCACGACTGCGGCGGAGTGAGCTCGCGGCCCTCGCCGCCGCACCCGGGTCCGGCGACCGGTGTCACCGCCTCCCCCTACGATCTGACCCATGCCGCTGCCACTTCCCCGCACGCTCTCGCCGTCCAAGGTGTCCAGCTTCAAGGAGTGCGCCCTCGCCTTCCGGTTCTCGGCCATCGACCGTCTGCCCGAGCCACCGTCCACCCCGGCGGTCAAGGGCACCACCGTGCACCGGGCTCTGGAGCTGCTGTTCGTCGGTGATGTCGCCGATCGGACCCCCGAGCGGGCCCAGGAGTGCCTCACCGAGGCGCTGGCCGAGATGGCCGACGAGCCGGAGTACCGGGGGCTCGAGCTCGATGCCGCCGCTGAACAGGACTTCGCAGCCGATGCGGCGCGCATGGTCGAGCGGTACTTCACGCTCGAGGATCCCACCCGCATCAGGCCGATCGGCCTGGAGCTCATGTTGACCGCCGAGCTCGGCCCGGTCACCGTGCGCGGGATCATCGACCGCCTCGAACTGGACGAGGACGGCGAACTGCTCGTCACCGACTACAAGACCGGCCGGGCCCCGGCCCAGGCGCAGCAGGCGTCACGCCTCGGCGGCGTCCACTTCTACTCCATGCTCTGCGAGCAGGTGCTGGAGAAGCGCCCCCGACGGATCCAGCTCATCTACCTGGGCCGGGACCCGCAGATCATCACCACCGACACCTCCGAGCAGTCCAACCGCGGGGTCGAGCGAAAGGTCCGGGCGGTGTGGGACGCGATCGAGCGGGCCTGCGAGCGGGACGACTTCCGGCCGCGGCCGGGGCCGCTCTGCTCGTGGTGCGCCTTCAAGCAGTACTGCCCCTCCTTCGGGGGCGACCCGGCACTCGCCTCGACGGCCGTGCCGATCCAGGTCGGGGCGGCTCCCGCCGGATGACCCGCACCTTCCACTTCGGCCACCCGGCCGTGCGGGCGGTGGACGCTCTGGGCGAGCGGATCGCCCGATCGTCCCGAGGCATCCCCCGGGTCGACCGCGCGCTCTACGCCCTCTCGGAGGCCGGCAACCACAGCGCGATCTGGCACGGGATCAACCTGGTGGACGCCACCGTGGGGGCGGCCCTCGCGGGTGCCGCCGGCGGTGATGCCGCTCGGCGGCGCCGCAACGCGCTCCGGCGCAGCGCCGTGCTGCTGACGGAGCAGATCGTGGTGAACGGCGTCGTGAAGTCGCAGTTCCGACGCGTGCGCCCCGCCACCGTCGACGACCACCCGCACGATCTCCGCACCCCACGGACGTCCAGCTTCCCGAGCGGCCACGCCTCGGCCGGCGCGTGTTCGGCCACCATGCTGTCGGCCGATCTGGGCGCGGCGCCGGTGTGGTGGGCGCTGGCGGCCGGAGTGGCGTGGAGCCGGGTCCACGTGGGCGCCCACCATGCGAGCGACGTGTTGGGGGGCATCACCGTCGGGCGGGTCGTGGGGCGCGTCGCCCTGGCGGTCTGGCCCGGGCGCCGCTGAGCCGGGCCGTCCGTTCGGACCGTCAGTCGCTCCCGCCGGTAGCGTGTGGTCGTGGATCCGGGCCATCAGATGAGCGCGTTCGAGTCCGTGATGTGGGAGCTCGAGCGTGACCCGCACCTCTCCTCGGCGTTCGCCAACCTGACGACGCTCGACCGATCACCCGACCGGGTCCGACTCCGGGCCCGGATGGAGGCGACGTCACGAGCTGTGCCCCGACTTCGCCAGCGGGTCGCGACCCCCACCGGACGGTTCAACCCGCCCGAGTGGCAGGACGATCCGGACTTCGACCTGGACCGCCACCTCCGGTGGATCGACCTGGGCGGCGACGCCGACGACGCCGAGGTCCGCACGCTGGCCGCCACCCTGTCCCGCCAGCCGTTCGACCGGAGCCGACCGCTGTGGGAGTTCATCGTGGTCGAGGGCCTCCGGGGTGGACGTGCCGCCATGCTGCAGCGACTCCACCACACGATCACCGACGGCAAGGGCGGGATCCGGCTCTCCGTCGAGTTCCTGGACCTGGAGCGTGACCCGGCACCGCCGAGCGAACAGGGGGCGGAGCATCCCGACGACCCGGCCGGGAGCGACGACGTTGCGCCGGAGTCCCCGGCGACAGCGACCCCGCCCCCCTCCTGTGACGAGTCCGGTCCGATCGGACGCTGGACGGCGACCGCGATCGCCGCCGTGCGCCAGCCCGTCGAACTGGTCGGCGGGGCCATCGCCGACGTGGGGGCCGCAGCCGTCCATCCGGCCGAGCTGCCGGGCCGGAGCGCCGAGGTCGCCCGCACCGTGGCCTCGGCCGCCCGACAGGTGGCGGTCGACCCCCGGAGGTCACCGCTGTGGCGCGACCGCTCGCTGGACCGCTGGTTCGGCACCACCGAGATCCCGCTCCCGGAGGTGATCGATGCGGCCCACCGGGTCGGGGCCACGGTCAACGACCTGTTCGTGGCCGGCGCGGCAGCCGCTGCGGGCGCCTACCACCGTCGGGCGGGCGCACCGGTGGAGCACCTCCGGGTCTCCATCCCGATCAGCACCCGGCACGACCGCTCCGTGGGAGGCAATGCCTTCGCCCCGAGCCAGGCGCTGGTGCCGACCGGCGACCTGGACCCCATCGAACGCATCGCCCTGATCCACGCGACGCTGTCGGACGTCAAGGGCGAGCGGGCACTCGGGTCGGTCGAGACGATGGCCTCGTGGCTGGCGCTGCTGCCGTCGCTGGTGGTCGTTCGGGCCGGTCAGCAGATGGCGGGTTCGGTCGACTTCGTGTGCTCGAACGTGAAGGCCGCTCCGTTCGACCTGTTCGTGAGCGGCTCGCTGATCGAGCAGAACTTCCCCCTCGGCCCGCTCGCCGGCACGGCGTTCAACCTGACGACGATGAGCTACCGAGGGTCCATGTGCATGGGCCTGGTCGTGGATCCCGCCGCCGTGGACGACCCGCCGGCCCTCCTCGACGATGTGGAACGCGCCTACTCGGAGATCCTGGAGGCGATCGCCGCTCGATGATCCGGCCGACACCAACCGCCAGGGTCGGTGTCGCTGGGACTCAGTTCGCCGAGACCCGGGCGTCGAGCCGGACGAGCACGGACCGGAGGTCGAGCAGCAGGTCGGCGACCTCGGCGGTGGACACGATCTGACGCTCGGCGATGTCACCGAGGCCCTGATCGATCAGCTGCATGGCCGTCCGGATGGTCTCGTCGGTCGTGATGTCCTGCACGTCCGTCACCTCGGTCACGGCTCCTCCTCGCCCCGCTCAGGGGTTGCATCGTCGGGCTGATCGTGTCTGTCGGATCCGGGCTGGAACCGACCCTCGTAACGTACCGCCCCGGTGGGACACCTCCACGTCGGTTTCTGCGACAGCGGCCCGGCGACGCCTAGGTTGACGTCGTGGAGACCGAGCTGACGACCCACCGGATCCCCGCCGGGGCCACGTTCGCGAGCTTCCAGGCGCTCGGCCTCGGTGCCGCGGTCGAGGTGGCCGGGCAGATGTCCCAGTCGGGCTACGGATCGGTCTGGACCGCCGAGACCACCGGGCAGGAGGCCTTCGCCACCCTGGGGCACGTGGGCGCCCGGGTCGGCGGCCTCGACCTGGGGACCGGCGTGCTCGCCGTCCAACTGCGGACCCCACCGATGGCCGCCATGGGCGCCGCCACCCTCCAGGACGCCCACCCGGAGTCACGGATCCTCCTGGGCGTCGGGATCTCCTCGCCGGTCGTGGTCGGGAGGTGGCACGGGGCCGACTACGGCGACCGACCGGTGGAGCGCATGCGCGAGTACCTGACCCTCACCCGGGCGTGCCTGGACGGCGAGGCGGTCGACCACGACGGGCGGTTCCACCGGGTCGACGGGTTCCGCCTCGGCGTGCGGCTCGGCGACCGCCGCCCCGAACTGGTGCTCGGAGCGCTGAACGAACGGATGCTGCAGCTCGCCGGAGAGCTCGCCGACGGCGTCCTGTTGAACTACCTGCCCGCCACGGCGGTGCCGTGGTGCGTCGAGCAGGTCCGCATCGGCGAGTCCCGGGCGGGCCGACCGGGTGGCGCCTGCACCGTGTTCGCGTACGTGCACGTGGGGGTGTGCGACCCCGAGCAGGCTCGACCGCTCGCCCGACGCGACATCTGGTCCTACGCCGTGGTCCCGGCGTACGCGGCCGCCTTCGAGCGGGCCGGGTTCACCGCCGAGATCGCCGCCCTCCGCGCCGCACGCGAGCGGCGCGACCGGGACGGGGCGATCGCCGCCATCTCGGACCGGATGGTCGACGCCATCGACATCTGCGGCGATGCCGCCCACGTCCGGGCGAGCGTCACCGCCTACCGGGACGCCGGCGTGGAGGTCCCGGTCCTCATGCCGCTCCCCTGGGGCGAGGATCGATTGGGGACCGTCCAGGAGACGATCGACGCAGCCGCTGGGGCCTGACGGGCGGACCGGCGAGCGGAACGGAGCACGGGTGGAACTGCGCGACTCGGTGATCGTCGTGACCGGCGGTGGCAGCGGGATCGGTGCCGCCCTGTGCCACCGGTTCGCGGACGGGTCGCCACGACATGTCCGGGTGGTCGACCGCGACCGGGAGGGGGCGGAGGCCGTGGCCGCATCGCTGCGGGCCGGCGGTGTCGACGCCACCGCCTCGGCCCTCGACGTCACCGACCGCAGCGCCGTCGAGGAGCTGATCGGCGGGATCATCGGGGACCTCGGCGGGATCGATCTGTTCTGTGCCAACGCCGGGATCGGCACGGGCGCCGGAGCGGACGCCGACGACGAGGTCTGGGACCAGGCCTGGCAGGTGAACGTCCACGCCCACGTCCTGGCGGCGAGGGCGCTGCTCCCCTACTGGCTCGATCGGGGCCGCGGGTACCTGCTCACCACCGCCTCGGCGGCCGGTCTGCTGACCAACCTGGGCGACGCGCCGTACTCGGTGACCAAGCACGCCGCCGTCGCCTTCGCCGAGTGGCTGTCCATCACCTACGGCGACCGGGGCGTGAGCGTGTCCTGCCTCTGCCCGCAGGGTGTGCGCACCCCGCTGCTCTTCGGCTCGCTCGGGGACGGGGCGCTCGCCACCGAGGTGGTGAAGGCCCAACGGATCCTGGAACCCGAGGACGTGGCCGAGTCGGTGGTCGAGGCGTTGGGTGCAGGCCGGTTCCTGATCCTGCCGCACGCCGAGGTCGCCGACTACGAGTTGGCCCGGGCCTCGGACCGGGAGCGCTGGCTCCGGGCCATGCGTCGCCTCCAGGCGTCCCTCGGATCACCGTGAGCGGCACCACACCGGGACCCGATCCCCACCGATCGACGATCGGGGTCTACGAGCGTCGGGGCACCGAGTGGGAACGGGTGCGCAGCGCCCGACTCGACGAGGCCGAGGAGTTCACCGATCGACTCCGTCGGGACCGCTCCGCCCCGACGGGAGCGGTCGTGGACCTGGGGTGCGGACCCGGGTGGCACCTCCCGGCGCTCCCCGAGGGGACGATCGCCGTGGATGCCGCCGGCGCCATGCTCGAGCTGGTCCCCGGTCACCGCCCCGACGCACCCCGGGTCGCGGCCGACCTGCGGGCCCTGCCGTTCCGGCGGCACTCGCTGCGGGGCGCCTGGGTCAACAAGAGCTACGTCCACCTGGACCGGCGACTGATGCCGCTGGCGCTCTGGGACCTCCACCGGTCGCTGGCCGTCGGCGGCCTCGCCCACCTCGGACTGTTCTCGGTGGGTCGCCCGTCGGAGCCGGTGACGGGCCCCGCCCCGGGCCGTCCGCCGACCGGCGGTCCGCCCACGGGAGCCGACGGTGGGATCGACCTGGCCGAGTGGGAGGGCGACGACTTCGCCGGCCGCTCGTTCTCGCACTGGACACCCGACCTGCTCGACGCCGTGGTCGAGGGGGCGGGGTTCTCGGTCGTGGACCGGGTGGAACGACCCGAGTCGGACCGGGTGACCTTCGTCGGGGTGACGGTCCGTCGAGAGCGGACCCTGGCCGACACCGTGGGTCCGGGCATGCGGCTCCTGCTGGTCGGACTCAACCCGTCGGAGTACGCAGCAGACGTCGGCGTCGGGTTCGCCCGACCGGGGAACCGGGCCTGGCCGGCGCTGCTGGCGAGCGGCCTGGCCGCCAACGACCGAGACCCCGGGGCGCTGCTGCGTCACGGCCGGATCGGCATGACCGACCTGGTGAAGCGGGCCACCCCGCGCGCCGACCAGCTCCGCCGGGACGAGTTCATCAGCGGGCTCGAGCGCCTGGACCGGCTCTGCGAGTGGCTGCAGCCCGGCGCGGTCTGCGTCCTCGGCGTGACCGGGTGGCGACAGGCGACCGGGGAGCGATCTGCGGGCCTGGGTGCGCAGGACCGGACACTCGGCGGTCGACCCGTGTACGTCGCGCCCAACCCGAGCGGCCTCAACGCCCACACCGACGTCGACGACCTGGTCGGCCACCTCCGGGCCGCCCTCGAGCTGGCGGATCGGACCTAGGCTCCCGGCCGAGGCCGACACAGGGGGACCGACGTGAAGGTACGGCTCGAGCCCGACGACGAGTACATGCACCCGGGCCCGGAGCCCACCTTCAACGAGTCGATGTACTCGAACTTCTGCGATCCGGAGGTGGGACTGGCCGGCTTCGTGCGCATCGGCAACCGGCCCAACGAGGGTCACGCCGAGGTCACCGCGTGCCTGTACCTGCCCGACGGCCGGGTGGGCTTCACGTTCCTGCGGCCCGAGATCGACAGCAACGAGCGATTCGACGCCGGCGGCGCCGGGTTCGAGGTGGTCACCCCGTTCGAGGAGCTCCGGGTACGTCACCGCGGTGACGTCGTCATCCTCGACGACCCGCTCCAGATGGCCGACCCGCGCCGGGCGTTCACCTCCAACCCGTGGGAGCCGGCCGAGGTCGAGCTCACCTTCCGAGGGCATGCGTCTCCGTTCGGGGGCGAGCCCGAGGAACAGCACGAACGTCCCGGCGAGGAGTTCGCCCGGGGCCACTACGAGCAGCTCGGCGACGTCACCGGGACCGTCTCGGTCGGCGGGCAGAGCTGGGTGGTCACCGGCCGCGGCCTGCGGGACCACTCCTGGGGGCCCCGGACCTGGCAGGCGCCGTGGTACTACCGCTGGCTGACGGTGAACATGTCCGACGGCACCGGCATGATGCTCAGCCGGATCGCCCGCCAGGACGGGCCCGGGACCCGCGGGGGGTTCGTCTGGGACGGCAGCGACCTGCGGCCCGTGACCGACGTGCAGATCCGCACCGACTGGGACGGACCGGACCGCTACCACCGGACCGTCCACGCCAGCTTCACCACCGCCGGCGACTCGGGCCCCGAGGGCCGCGAGCTCACCGGCGAGGTCCTGAACCTGATCCCGCTCCGCAACCGCCGTGACGGGCGCGTGACCCGTATCTCCGAGGGTCTCACGCGCTGGACGCTCGACCGGGCGCTCGGCAGCGATCCCGACGCCCGCACCGGTCACGGGCTGTCCGAGTACCTCGACCAGATCATCGACGACGTGCCGGTCGGCGTCGACGAGTGAGACCGAGGTGAACACTGTTCGCCAACGGCCTAGGGTGGGCGGATCGAGTCCGGACCAACCCCGACGGGCGGACCCGGGGAGGAGCAGACGATGAGCACCACGGAGTCCCCCGAGCAGCTCGCCGCGGCGTTCGCCGGCGTCGACCTGCCGTACCTGTCCGGCCAGTACGAGCCGGTGCACGACGAGCGGTTCGAGGTCGACCTCCCGGTCACCGGCGAGCTGCCTCCCGGCCTCCGCGGATCGTTCGTCCGCAACGGACCCAACCCGTACTTCCCGCCCGCCGGCCGCTACCACGTCTTCGACGGCGACGGCATGCTGCACGGCGTCCACCTCGACGGCGAGGGCGGGGTCGCGTACCGCAACCGGTGGATCGACTCCCGGGGGCTGCGCTACGAGCGGATCGTCGGTCACGCCGTGTTCGGCGGTCTGGGCGAGTTCACGATGCCCCCGCCCGAGGCGCTCGAGGCCGCCGGGCTCTACAAGAACACGGCCAACACCAACGTGGTCCGCCACGCCGGGCGCATCCTGGCGCTCATGGAGGGTGCACATCCCACCGAGGTCACCGAGGAGCTGGCGACCGTCGGTGAGTACGACTTCGACGGTGCGTTGCACGGTGCCATGACCGCCCACCCCCGGTGGGACGCAGCCACCGGCGAGATGCTGATGTTCGGCTACTCGCCGTTCCCGCCCTACCTCCGCTACCACGTGGTCGATGCGACGGGCTCGCTCGTGCGCAGCACCGAGGTCCCGATCGGCCGGGCCGTGATGATGCACGACTTCGTGACCACCACCGACAACGTCGTGTTCTTCGACCTGCCGGCGCTGTTCGACGCCGAGGCCCTCATGACCGGCGGCAGCGCCATCCGCTGGCAGCCCGAGGCCGGGGCCCGGATCGGCGTGATGCCCCGCGACGGCGAGGGCGCCGATACGACGTGGTTCGACATCGATCCCTGCTACGTCTTCCACTTCCTGAACGCCCACGACGAGGACGGCCGCATCGTCGTGACCGGCTGCCGCTCCGAGGCGATGCCGACCTCGTTCGGCGACGACCCGCTCCCCGAGGCCCATGTCCGCCCGTACCTGTGGCGGTGGACGATCGACCCGGCCACCGGCACCGTCACCGACGAGCAGCTCGACGATCGCACCGGTGACTTCCCACGGGTCAACGACGCCTACAACGGCCGGCCCCACCGCTTCGGCGGGCACGCCCACACCCGGCGCTGGGGACAGGACGGGGTCGAGTTCGACGGCGTCATCTGGCACGACCTGGAGCAGGGGACGTCGGCGGAGTTCGTCTACGGCCCCACATCGGTCTGCGGCGAGGCGGTCTTCGCCCCCGACCCCGACGGCTCCGCCGAGGACGACGGCTGGCTCGTCAACATCGTCACCGACCTGGCCGAGGGCAGCAGCTCCTTCGTCGTCCTCGACGCCCGGGACGTGACCGCCGGGCCGGTCGCCACCGTGGCGCTGCCCCAGCGGGTGCCGTTCGGGTTCCACGGCAACTGGATGCCGTCGGCCGACTGACCGACCCGCTCCCCGGTGCTGCTCCACGAGGTGCCCCGGGCCGCCGCCGAGGCGACCCCGTCGACCGGGGCGCTCGTCGACGGTGACCGTCGCTGGGACACCACCGAGTTCGCCGACCTGGTCGACGCCCTGGGCAGCGGGCTGGCCCGCCACACGACCCCCGGCGACCGGGTGGCCGTCGTGTCGGACAACCGCGCCGAGTTCGCGGCCCTGCTCTATGCGGTGCCGCGCGCCGGTTGCGTGCTCGCCATGGGCAACACCCGCCACACGACCGCCGAGCTCGTCGACGTGCTCACCGACGCGGCGCCGAGCCTCGTGGTGGGCACCGCCGAGCACCTCGGGCGGCTGTTCGAGCGCGCCGAGGACCTGCCCACCGTCCGGTCCTGGTGGTCGCTCGACGGCCCACTCCCGGCCACCCACCACATCGACGAGCTCCGCGAGGGGCCGGTGCTCGACCCCGTCCCCGGTCGGGAGGAGGACCCGATCTGGTTGATCCACACGTCGGGGACGACGGGTCGCGCCAAGGGTGTGGTCCTCACCCATCGGTCGATCCTCGCCGCCGTCGAGGCGACGACGCCGGCCCGACCCATGGGCCCCGACGACGTGTACCTGTTCCCCTTCCCCCTGTTCCACGTGGCCGCGTACAACGTGGTCCACGCCCACGTCCACCACCGGCCGGTGGTGCTGTGCCCCCGGTTCGACGCGGCCGAGGTGCTGACCGCGATCCAACAGGAGCGGGTCACGCAGCTCTCGCTCGCACCGACCATGCTGACCATGCTCCTGGACCATCCCGGCCGAACGTCCACGGACCTGTCATCGCTGCGCCGCATCTCCTACGGGGCGTCCCCGATGGCACCGGACCTGATCCGCCGGACCCTCCGGGAGCTCCCGCACGTCGGGCTCGCCCAGGGCTACGGCATGACCGAGCTGTCCGGGAACGCCGTGTTCCTGTCACCCGAGGAGCACCGTCGCGGCATCGACGGCGAGCCCCACCTGCTGCGCGCCGCCGGGCAGCCGGGACCGGGCGTCCGGCTGCGCATCGCCGACGACGCCGGGCGGACACTCCCCCACGGCACCGCCGGTGAGGTCCTCGTGGCCGGCGCCCAGGTCTGTGCCGGCTACTGGGAACGCCCCGAGGCCGAGGCCGTCGCCTTCCACCACGACCGGGACGGCACCCGGTGGTTGCGCACCGGGGACCTCGGAACGCTGGCGGCCGACGGCCTCCTGAGCGTCGTGGACCGCGTCAAGGACAGCGTCATCACCGGCGGCGAGAACGTGTCGTCCCGAGAGGTCGAGGACCTGCTCACCGAGCACCCGGCGGTGCGGGCCGTGGCCGTGATCGGCACGCCCGACGAACGCTGGGGCGAAGTGGTGTGCGCCGTCGTGGTCTGGGCCGACGGCACGGACCGGGCCGAGGCCGAGGTCGACCTGCGGTCGTGGAGCGAGGGACGACTCGCCGGATTCAAGCGGCCCCGTCGGGTGGTCTCGGTCGATGCGCTGCCCACCAACGCGTCCGGGAAGGTCGACAAGCGGGCGGTCCGTGCGCTCGTCGCGGCGCTGGACCGTCCGGACGGCCCGACCGTGGCCGCCTGAACGCTCCGGAGCGAGCGAGCCGGAGACCTCAGCGAGGTGCTGTCGGCTCGACCCGGGAGACCGCCCCGGCCTCGGCCGGGTCGACCGGCGTGTCGAGGAACGCCTCGGCGACCTCGAGCGCAACCGTGGGCGTGGTGAGACGAAGGCCCAGAGCGAGGACGTTGGCGTCGTTCCAACGACGAGCACCACGGGCCGTCGTCGCGTCCGTGCACAGCGCGGCTCGCACCCCTGGGACCTTGTTGGCGGCGATGGACACCCCGGTCCCCGTCCAGCAGCAGACGATCCCTCGGTCGGCCCGACCGGAGGCGACCGCCTCGCCGACCGCACGACCGACCTCGGGCCACTCGGGCGTGCCCGACACCACCTGAACCTCGTGGCCGTGCTCCGAGAGCCACGCCACCAGCGTCTCGGTCGTCGGGGTGACCTCATCGGTTCCGAACGCCACGAGCACGGGCGGATCGTACCGTCGGACCACTGCGGTCGTCGCTCCTGCCGCGCCGGTCCCGACTCGGGTACCGTGCCGCCGTGCCGTTCCACACCGCTCTCGACCTGGCCGCTGCGATCCGCCGGAAGGAGGTGTCGCCCGTCGAGGTGCTCGACGAGTACCTCGCCGAGGTCGACCGCCTGAACCCGACCCTGAACGCCGTGGTGTTCCGGGACGACGACCGGGCCCGGGCCGAGGCCCAGGCGGCCGCCGACCTGATCGCCAGCCGCCACGCCGACGACCTGCCCCCGTTCTGCGGCGTGCCCATCCCCATCAAGGACCTCGACGACGTGGAGGGCTGGCCGACCACCTACGGGTCCCGCGGCACCGCCGACGGCCCGGTCGACGAGGACGCCCTGGAGGTCGAGCGACTCGAGGACGCCGGGTTCGTGCTCATGGGCAAGACCGCGACCCCGGAGTTCGGGGCGATCTCCTGCACCGAGTCGGAGCGATTCGGCGCCACCCGGAACCCGTGGAACACCGACCACACGCCGGGCGGCTCATCGGGCGGTGCCGGGGCCACGGTCGCCGCCGGGATGGCACCCGTCGCTCACGCCAGCGACGGCGGCGGGTCCATCCGGATCCCGGCGTCCTGCAACGGACTCGTCGGCCTGAAGGCGAGCCGCAATCGGATCCCGGGCTGGGTGGAGTCGCTGCACGGTGCGTCCACGAACGGCGTGCTCACCCGGACGGTGGCCGACACCGCCGCGGTGTTGGACGTGCTGGCCGCCCCGGACGCCGGTTCGTGGAACCTCGCGCCGCCGGAGGACGTCCCGTTCCTGGACGCCGTCGGCGAGGACCCGGGCCGACTGCGCATCCGGCTGTGCGCCGAGAACGCTCTCGGGATCGATCCCGACCCGGCGGTCGTCGCTGCGCTCGACGCGACCGGCGAGCTGCTGGAGTCGCTCGGCCACCACGTCGAGCTGGCACCACCGCACTGGCCCGACGCGGCGGCGTTCCTCACGTCGTTCCTGATCGTGTGGTCGACCATTTCCGCCGGCACGCCGATCGTGGACGAGACGCTGCTCGAGCCGCACGTCCGTGCGGACCGGGTCTCGGCTCGGACCTACGACGCCATCACCTACGTGGAGTCGCTCCAGCAGCTGCAGCGGGCATCCCGGCTGTTCACCGAACAGTTCGGCACGGACTTCGACGTGCTGGTCTCGCCGACCATGGCGGTCCTGCCGCCCGAGGTCGGATCCATCTGGCTCGGCGCCGACGAGGAGCCGAGCGCTCCGATCGCCAACGCGACGCCCATGGCCTGCTACACGGCGGTGTTCAACGTCACCGGCCAGCCAGCCATCTCGCTGCCGCTGCACGTGGACCCCTCGGGTCTGCCGGTCGGCGTCCAGTTCGCCGCCGGGCCGTGGCAGGACCGCCTGCTCCTCCAGCTCGGCGCACAGCTCGAGGCCGCCTCGCCGTGGGCGGACCGGCGGCCGGCCCTCTGAGCCGGGCTCGCCCCGGGCCTCAGCGCGGCGCCAGGTCCCGGACGGCCTGACGCACGTCGTAGCCGAAGGGCAACAGCGCGATCGCCGGCGTCGTGACGCCGTTCGCGACGTACCGGTCGATGTGCTCCCGGCAGGCCTCCGGCGGACCCGAGATGATGAGTTCGTCCACGAGCGAGTCGGGGATCGCCTCCAGTGCCGCCTTGCGGTCGCCGTCCTTCCAGAGGCGCCACATGTCGGCGAGCTGCTCGCCCCGGCCCAGCCACTCGTGGAACGCCGCGTACACCGGGACGTTCAGGTAGGCGGCGATCGCGACCTTGCCGAAGTTCAGCACCGTCTCCCGGTCGGTCGTCGGGGCCACGAAGATGCGGGCCACGACCTCCTTGGGCACGCCACCGCCGGCCTCCTGGACGATCGGCGCCACCGTGCGGACGTCCTCGGCCGACAGCCAGTTGATGATCGCCCCGTCACCGGCGCGACCCGCCAGCCGGAGCATCCCGGACCGCAGCGCCCCGACCAGGATCGGCGGCGCCTGTTCGGGCCGGATGCCGAGCCGGAACCCGCGCACCTCCCAGCAGCCGAACGTTCCCGACACCTTCTCCCCGGTGAGCGCCTGGCGCAGGAACGAGATGGCGTCGGCCACCTGCCGGTACGGCTCGTCGAAGGCCAGGCCGTTCCATTGCTCGACGATCACGTTCGACGACGTCCCGATGCCGAACGCGAACCGACCCGGTGCCGCGTCGGCCAGCGTCGCCACGCTCTGGGCGAGCAGTGCCGGACCGCGCGTGTAGGCCGGGACGATCGCCGTGCCGAGGCGGAGCGTCGGCGCCCACGCCGAGGCGAGCGCGAGGGGCGTGAAGGCATCCGCGCCGTTGGCCTCGGACGACCAGACGTCGGTGTAGCCCAGTTCGGCCAACTCGACGATCCAGTCGCGCTGTTCGTGCAGTGGGACCCGCTCGAACGGGATGGTCATGCCGAAGCGGCGTCCGGGCGGGGGCACGTGGTCCGTCATGAGGTCGCAGCCTAGGGGTGGGACCCGCCCGCGTCGCCCGTCAGTCGCGCTGGCGGTTGCGGACGAGCGCCGACTGGCTGGCCGCGGCCAGCAGCACCCCGTCGGGGGTCCAGAGGTACACCGAGCCGTGGCCGAACCCGTCCCAGAGACCGTCCACCCGGACGTCCAGCAGCA
>SXMI01000088.1 GCA_005777415.1 Actinomycetota bacterium
ATCGGGATCGACACCCCCGAGAGCGTCAAGCAGGACTCGCCCGTCGAGTGCTTCGGGCCCGAGGCCTCGCAGCACCTCAAGGAGCTCATCCCGCCGGGGACCGCCATCCGGCTCGAGCTCGACGTCGAGCCGAGGGACAAGTTCGATCGCCTCCTCGCCTACGTGTTCCGGGGCGACGACGACCTGTTCGTCAACCGGGCCATGGTCGCCGATGGCTACGCCGAGTCGTTCGTCTACAAGCCGAACGTCGCCTTCACATCGACCCTGCAGGACGCATCCCGGGCCGCGAAGTCCGCAGGAGCCGGACTCTGGACGGCCTGCGCGGCCGACCCGCCGTTCCGACGCTGAACGCCCGCTCGCCGGGGGACTGGACGATCAGCCCGCCCGCTGGAGGTCGCGGAGCGACCGCCACGATCCGAGCACCACACCCGACGACTCCACCCGCTGGCGGAAGGCCGGATCGGCACACAGGAGGGCGTGGTCGTCGACCCGCTCCGACCAGGACGACGGCATGAGCGACCGCAGCTCGGCGTGGTCGGTGGCGGGGTGCAGGAAGATCTCGGTGACGCCTGGGCGCAGGTCGTCCAGCAGTCGCTCGAACGCTGGACGGGTCGGCCCGGGCGGTGGGATCAGCAGGTGGTCGGGCATGACCACCCCTTCCTCGGCCGCCAGTGAGCGGAAGGGGAACCCGACGACCGACTCGGTCCGCGCACCGGAGAGCCGCAACGGCAGGGCGAACTCCACCGCCAGGTCCAGGTAGACGTCGAAGAACTCGGGCCGCAGTTGCAGGGTGCCCATGTGCGAGTCCAGGTGCGTGACGTCGAAGCCCCACTGCACCGCCCGTTCCACCTGGGCCCGCAGCTCGCGGCGGACCTCGTCCAGGTCGGCGTGGTCCCACACGTCGGCCACCGTCGCAGGGAACCCGCCGTCACCGCCGAGCAGTGACGGGGCGACCGTGATCGGTCCCCACCGGTAGTTCTCCCACTCGGCGTTCAGCGTCAGGTGCACCCCCACGTCGTCGCCGCGGTCACGGGTCACCGCCTCACGGGCCCACGGTGCCGGCACCATCAACGACGCCGAGGTCGCCAGCCCGTTGTGCAGGGCGTCGTAGACCCCCTCGTTGGCGGCGTGGCAGAGGCCCAGGTCGTCACAGTTGACGATCAGGACACGTGCGTCGGCGTCGTGGCCGAGACGTTCGACGAGCGAGCTCACGCTCCGACGCTACCGTCCCGCCACACCGGCGAAGAGGTCGTCCTCGGGCAGGTCGGTGGACACCCGGGACCGGGCCAGGATGTAGTCGTCCCAGGGGTGCAGCGCCACCACCTCGTCCCCGGGCAGCCCGAACCAGAACGGCGAGGCCGGGTCCACCTGGGTGGCGTGCGCCTTGAGCGCCGCCTCCCGCACTCCGTAGTACGCACCGACGTCGACCTGGGTGGTGATGCGGTCGTCCTGACTGAACTGCTCGACCCGGGCCAGCCACTCCTCGTCGAACGGCGACTCGAGCCCGAGCTCGCCGAAGCGCTGGTGCAGCGCCAACATGCGACGCTTGGACCAGGTCGAGTAGTAGAGCTTCGACGGTTCCCAGGGATCGCCGGCATCGGGGTACCAGTCGGGGTCGCCCGCCCGGTCGAAGGCCGCCACCGAGATGTCGTGCACCTTCAGGTGGTCCGGGTGGGCGTAGTTGCGCTGGTCGTCGCCGTAGGTCACGACCACCTGCGGTCGGTCCCGTCGGATGATGCGCACCAGCGCCTCGGTCGCCTCGTCGAGCGGTGCGTTCCAGAAGTTGTCGGGTCGCTCGTTGACCGGCGTGTCGGGCATCCCCGAGTCGTGGTAGCCGAGCAGGTCGACGGTGTCGTAGCCGATGATCGACACGGAGGCGGCCAGCTCCTCGAGTCGCAGGTCGCCCAGACGGGCCCGGTTCTCAGGGGTGTCGACGGCCTCGTTCAGGATCTCCCCGGCCTCGCCGCCGGTGCAGCAGACCAGCGTGGCCGGGATGCCCTCGGCCGCGTACCTCGCCACGGTTCCCGCCCCCTTGGACGCCTCGTCGTCGGGGTGCGCGTGCACGCACAGGAGGCGGAGCGGCTCGTTCACGGCCGCAGGGTAGCGCCCCGCTACCGGGCCGCCGGCGTCGACTCGAGCGGCACCAGCTGCACCTGCCCGGTCGGGTCGTCGTCGTCCTCGACCAACCGCCAGCCACACAGCTCGCCCAGCCGGTCGCGGCCCTCGTGGGGCCCGATGGCGATGATCTCGTCCCCCGCCGCGAGCACCACGTAGCCCCGCGGCCGGTAGAGGTAGCGGTTGTCGCGACGGATCGCCAGCACCTGGAACCCCGGCTCGATGTCGAAGTGCAGCTCCGACAGTCGTCGCCCGTCGGCCACCGCCCCCGGCGCCACCGGCACCCGGGTCGCCACCACCTCGGCCTGACCGAGCGCCACCTTCACGATCGGGTGGACCTCGTAGTCGTCGGTGATCAGCCACACCATGGCGTTCGCCTGATCGCCGACCTCCTCGGACGCCGAGGCCAGCTGGAGCAGGCCGCGGAGCGGCGCCGGGTCGACGTCCTGCTTGGCCGCCCGCAGCACCCAGAGCTGCAGCTGGTCCTTCATGCCGTC
>SXMI01000010.1 GCA_005777415.1 Actinomycetota bacterium
CATGATGATCGCCGTGCCCGTGTCCTGACAGGACGGCAGCACCATGCCCGAGGACACCACCGCGTTCTGCAGCATCGTCCGGGCCACGAACCGGTCGTTGTCGGTGGCCTCGGGGTCGTCCAGGATCGCCCGGAGCTGCGCCAGGTGACCGGGACGGAACAGGTGCGAGATGTCACGGATCGACTCGGCGGCGAGCAGCGTCAACGCCTCGCGGTCGACCTCCAGGATCCGGTGTCCCCGGTGCTCGGACACCTCCACGAAGTCCGTGGTCAGCAGGCGGTACGGGGTGGTGTCCGCAGCGAGCGGGAACATCGTCTGGAACTCGAAGTCGACCATGGCCTCACCCTACGCGGCCACCGGATCGCCGCCGCAGCCGCCGCGCCGGCCCCGGCGGGTGGTCACTCCGTCTCGGCGTCCGCCGGGTCGCTGGAATCCCCGGTGTCGCCCCGGTCGGTGATCACCGACCGCTGCGGACCCGCCCAGGCGAAGGCCCGGTCGAGCATGGACCCACGCCGGCGCGCCCCGGCAGGACCCGGACCGGCCGGGGGTTGCTCCACCGGCGACTCGGACTCGACCGCCGCTGGTTCGTCGGCTGGTGGAACGGCGGCACCCGGCTCCGGGACCAGGGTTCCCTGGACGCCCGTATCGTCGGCGCCGTCGCCGACACCGACACCGGCGCCGTCACCGTCACCGTCGGCACCGTCGGCACCGTCTGCCCGCGGCGTGAGCGGCGGGCGGCGGTCCACCACGGCCCAGCCGACCGGCACGCGCAGCGCCTCGGCGTGGCCGGGACAGAGCAGCTGGGCCTGTGAGCCGCTCGCCGGGTCGGTCGCACCGTCCACCACGGCATCGAGCCAGACCTCGCGGCCGACCGCGTCGAACACCAGGCTCACCGACGCCGTCCGGGCGCACCCCTGGCGCATGCACTGACCGCTCACCGACCGAAGGGTAGTGGTGCGGACCCGATGGGGCACCGGTCGAGCCGGCCCGCCTACTCGTCGCGGGGCACCAACTCCACCACCACCGGCCGGTGGTCGCTCACCCGGACGTCGGGCACGACCGCCGCCACCAGGTCGAAGCCGCGCGTCACCACCCAGTCGATCTGCGTGCGAGGCGACCGGGCCGGGAAGGTCGCCGCGTTCGCCACCGCCTCCCAGGCCAGTTCCATGCACACCCCGTCCACGGTGAACGGCGAGATGTTCAGATCGCCCAGCAGGACCAGCGGCCCCGGACGTTCGGCGAGCACCCCGAGCAGCTCGACCAACTGGGCCCGGGCGACCTTGCGGTCGTTCTGCAGGTGCGTGGCCGCCACCGTGAACGGCGCCGGTGCCGGCCCGTCACCGGTCCCGGCCAGGTGCACCCGGGCGATGATCGCCTTGCGCAGCTCGCCCGGCCCCTGGAGGGAGTACTCCTCCAGATCGGTCATCACGCCCCGCACCACCAGCCCGATGCCGTAGTCGCCCCCGTGCATGTCGAGCGTCTTGGCGAAGTGCCCCGTCCGGCCCGGTGCGGCGTCGAGGGCGAGCTGCAACTGGTCGGTCGACCCGGACCGGGGCACGTCGACATCGAGCTCCTGCAGGGCGAGCACGTCCGCCCCAAGTGCCCCGACGACGGCGGCCACGGCGTGGGGGTCCGGCTCCTCGGCGCCCTCGGCCAGGCCGTGCCGGACGTTGAAGGTCACGAACCGGATCACCCCTCCAGACTGTCACCACCTGAGGGATCGGCCAGTGACGTCCGTCGTCCGGGCCAGAAACCGCTACGGAAATCCGGCCGCGATGCCGAAGAGGCTCCGTGCGATCGAACCACCACCTCAGCGGCCGGGCGCCCCACGGGCGGCCGCGCCTGCAGGTGGTGCGGGCCGCCCTGCTGACCGGACTGCTGGTTCTGGGCGGCGCCGGGACCGCCCTGCCCGCCGGGGCCGAGGACCCCGTGGCCGGACCCGACGGTCCGGTCGCCGACGCCATCACGACCCCGGGTGAGCTCGACACGCTCGCCGAGGTCCGGGAACTCGCCGATGAGACCGCCGGCGACGGCGGCGTCACCGTCGGGATCGTCGTCGACACCAACGGCATCGCTCCCGGCGGGATCTCGGTGGAGCGGATCGTGGCGCCGGCCGAGCAGGTGGGCGACCTCACCAACACCGTCGAGGACGTCCCCGGTGTCGCCTCCGCCGCCGTGGACGTGCCGGTCCGGCTCCTCGCCGACCCCCTCACCTCACGCCAGTACGCGCTCTCCCGGGTGGGGGCCTCATCGGTGCGTCCCGATCAGGACGGCCTCGGCACGGTCGTGGCCGTGCTCGACACCGGTGTCACCGCCAGCCACCCGGACCTCGTCACCCCGTTGCGGGACGGTTCGCCCCGGGTGCTCCCCGGGACCTCGTTCCTGTTCGGCGACCCGGCGAACGGCACGCCGGGCACCGTCGACCCCCAGGGCCACGGCACCCACGTGGCCGGGATCATCGGCGCCGCCCGCGACAACGGCGTGGGCGGCAGCGGCGTGGCACCGGGCGCCACGCTGCTCCCGGTTCGGGTCATGAACGCCCGCGGCTCGGGCTTCTCGAGCGACGTCGCCGCCGGGATCCGCTGGGCCCACCAGCAGGGCGCCGACGTCATCAACATGTCGCTCGGTGCCGCCGGGGGCACGTTCCCGGCCGACGTCGCCCAGGCCATCGACGTCGCCACGACCACCGTGGCACCGGGTGCCACGGCCCCGACGATCGTGGTCGCATCGGCCGGCAACGACGGCCCCACCGGTGCCGCCGGGTGGCCCGCCCGCCACGCCCGGGTGATCGCCGTCGCCGCCACCGACTCGGCCGACCGGGTCGCATCGTTCTCGACCCGCGGTGACTACGTCGACGTCGCCGCCCCCGGGGTCGCCGTCCTGTCCACCTGCCGGACCGGAGGGTGGTGCTCGATGAGCGGCACCTCCATGGCCTCACCGGTGGTCGCCGCCGCCGCGGCGGTGCTCCGCCAGGCCGATCCGACCCGCTCACCCGCCACCGTCGAGGCGCTCCTCGAGCAGACCGCCGTCGACCTGGGTACCCCGGGCGCCGACGTGGACTCGGGGGCCGGGCGGATCGACCTGGTCGCAGCCCTCGCCGCCGGACCGGGATCGACGCCGGGCGCCGGGTCCGGAACTCCGAACGACCCCACCCCGCCGAGCCCACCAGCGGTCCGGACCCCGGTCCGCCTCACCGGAGCCGTGGACACCACCGTGCTCGATCGTCGGCGCTACCGCTTCGGCGGCTGGGCGGCCGACCCCGACGCCACGCCGCTGGTCCGGGTCAGCGTGGTCGGCGGCGGACGCGTGTCGTTCGTCGACCCGCCCGTGACCGGAGATCGCTGGGAGGCGACCCTCGACCTGAGCCGGGGACCCAACCTGGTCTGCGCCGTCGGCTACGACCAGCCGACCATGGAACCGGTCGTCCTGGGCTGTCGGACCGTCACCGTCAAGTGACGGTCTGGGCCGACCTCAGGCCGAGGCCGCCTCGTTGAGGGACTCCAGCCGGGCGGTGGCCTCGAGGTACTCCTCGACCATCTCCATGATGACGTCCTTGGACCGCCGCACCTTGTTCATGGTGCCGACGATCTGGCCGACCGGGTTGAAGTTCACGTCCTTGGCCTGCTCCGGGTACTGGTGGCCCCGGGCCACGGCCTCGCCCGTGACCATGAACTGCAGCGGCATGCCGAGCGGCTGGGGGTTCTCCGGGTTCTCCCAGGCGTCGGTCCAGTCGTTGCGCAGCATCCGGCACGGCTTGCCGGTCCAGCTCCGCGACCGGACCGTGTCACGGCTGGTGGCGTCCAGGTAGCTCTGCATCTGCGCCGGCGGGATGTCCGCCTCCTCCACGGTCAGCCACAGCGACCCCGTCCACACGCCCTCGGCGCCCATGGCCAGCGCGGCGGCCATCTGGCGACCGCTGCCGATCCCGCCGGCGGCCAGCACCGGCGTCGGCGCCACGGCATCGATCACCTGCGGCCACAGGACCATGGACCCGACGTCACCGGTGTGGCCGCCGCCCTCGGTGCCCTGGGCGATGATGATGTCCACGCCGGCGTTCTGGTGCCGGACGGCCTGGGCCGGGGCACCGCACAGGGCGGCCACCTTGCGGCCCGACTCGTGGATCCGCTGGATCACCTCGGCCGGCGGCGTGCCCAGCGCATTGGCGATGAGCCGGACCTTGTCGTGCCGGAGCGCCTCGTCGATCAACGGGGACGCCGTGGCCTCGGTCCAACCCAGCAGCGCCGGGGCGATCTGGTCGTCCGGGAGATCCGGCACGCCGTGGTCGGCGAGCAGCTGCCGGGCGAACTCACGGTGCTCCTCGGGGATCATCCCCTGCAGCTCCGCCTCGAGCTTGGACGGGTCCATCTCGCCCATGCCCTCGTACTTGCCCGGAATCACCACGTCGACGCCGTAGGGCTTGTCGCAGTGCTCGTCCAGCCACTCCAGCTCGACGGCGAGCTGCTCGGCGGTGAAGCCGACCGCCCCCAGGAGCCCCATGCCGCCGGCGTTCGACACCGCCGCGACCACGTCACGGCAGTGGGTGAAGGCGAAGATCGGGAACTCGATGCCGAGGTCGTCGCAGAGCTTGGTTCGCACGGTGTGTCCTCCGGGGACTCGGCCGGCCCGCAGCGGGCCGGGGTGGCTGGATCAGGGTGATGGGATCAGTGTGGCCCGGCGCTCGCCGGGGCGACGGGTCGGCGACTCAGACGGAAGCCCCCGCCGGGTGCTTGCGCGCGCCCGGCGTGAAGCTGACCGGGAGCCGCTTGACACCCCCGATGAAGTTCGACCGCAGCATCTCGGTCTCGCCCGCCGCTGCGATGTCGGGCATGCGGGACAGGATCTCCCGGACGATGATCTCGATCTCGATCTTCGCCAGGTTCGCACCCAGGCAGTAGTGCGCACCGCCCCCGCCGAACGCCACGTGCTCGTTGGGGGTCCGCTCGATGTCGAAGGCGAACGGATCGGCGAAGACCTCCTCGTCCCGGTTGGCCGAGATGTGCCAGATCAGCAGCTTGTCGCCCGCGGCGATGGCCTGGCCGCGGATCTCGGTGTCGACCGTCGCCGTCCGGCGGAAGTGCAGCACCGGGGTGGCCCAGCGCAGCACCTCGTCGATCGCCGTCGACACGTAGGCGTCGTCGTCGAGGTGCGCCAGCAGCGCCGCCATCTGGTCAGGGTGGCGGAGGAGTGCATCCATACCCGACGCCGTGGCGTTCCGGGTCGTCTCGTTGCCGGCGACCGTGAGCAGCAGCATGAACATGTCGAACTCGAGTTCGCTCAGCTGCTCACCCTCGATCTCGGCGTTGATGAGGGTCGTCACGATGTCGTCCCGGGGGTCCTCCCGGCGGGCGGCCGCCAACTGGTTGGCGTAGGCGAACACCTGCGCCGCCGCCTCCTGGGCCTCCTCGCCGCCGCCGGACTTGTTGAACTCCGGGTCCTGCGCCCCGATCATCGTGTTCGACCAGTCGAACATGAGCCGCCGGTCCTCCTGGGGGACACCCATGATCTCGGCGATGGCCTGGAGCGGCAGCTCGGCGGCCAGGTCGCTCACGAACTCGCAGCTCCCCGACTCGATCACCTCGTCGACGATCAGCTCGGCCCGGTAGCGGAGGTGCGACTCGAGCAGGCCGATCATCCGCGGCGTGAACCCCTTGTTCACGAGCCGCCGGTAGCGGGTGTGCTTGGGCGGGTCGGTGTCGACCAGCATCACGCCGCGGGTGTCGAACGCTGCCGCCTCGTCCTGGTCCCAGAAGTCGGCCCGCTGCGTGCCCCCGGTCTCGCTCGAGAACGTCGTGGTGTCCCGGTTCACCATCTGCAGGTCGGCGTGCTTGGTGATCGACCAGAAGCCCTTGCCGTCCTCGGCCGGCTCCTCCGACCAGTGCACGGGCTGCTCGGCGCGGAGCACCTCGAACATCCGGTGGTGGTCGCCCACGACGAAGGCGTCCAGGTTCAGCAGGTCGATGTCACCGAGATCCATGCGGGAGGGTTCCATGGCGGCAGCCTACGTTCGACTGAACGAACGTTCAATCAGCTGTCCGTTGAACGAACGTTCACTCAGGGGTACGGTCGCCGCATGGAACTCCGCACGCCGCGCTCCCCCGACCCGACCACCGTGGACCTCTCCCTGGTGGACTTCTGCGACCCGCACACCTTCGACGACCCGTGGGACATCTACGCGGCGCTCCGCTCGCTCGACCACCTGTACCGCGACGAGCGCAACGACCTGTACGTCACGGCCCGCCACGAGGACGTCTTCCACGTCTCGCGGGACCCGGAGCGCTACTGCTCCAAGTTCGGCGTGCGACCGCTGATCGCCGGCGACATGTCGATCATCACCCTCGACGGCGAGGAGCACATCCGCCAGCGCCGACTCATCAACCAGGGCTTCACACCCCGGCGGGTCCGGGAGCTGATCCCCCACGTGCGGCAGCTGAGCAACGAGGTGATCGACCAGATCGCCGGCAAGGGCGACGTCGACTTCGTCGACGAGTTCGCCGTCCACGTGCCCCTCATCATCATCTGCGAGGTGCTCGGGCTGGACCCGGACCAGCGGCTCCGCATGTACCGGTGGTCCGACGCCATGATGGCCGGCGACGGCCACGTCGACCCGGACGACCCGGTCCTGCACGAGGCGGCCGCGTCCTTCGGTGAGTACGCCACGATGTGCATCGAGCTGATCGCCGAACGTCGGGCCGACCCCCAGGACGACCTCATCTCGATCCTCACCCAGGCCTTCGACGCCGGTGACCTGGCCAAGGAGCACAAGGCCATCCAGGGGATCTCCGCCGAGGACGTGCAGCGCATGCACGCCGAGCGCGACGAGTCGACCGTCGGGCTGAACGACGACGAGCTGCTCGCCTTCCTGACCGTCCTGCTCGTGGCCGGCAACGAGACGACCCGCAACGCCCTCACCGGCGGGTTGATCGCCCTGTCGCAGTTCCCGGAACAGCGTCAGCTCCTGCTCGACAACCTCTGGGACGACGAGTTCATGGCCCGAGCCGCCGACGAGCTCGTCCGCTACGTCAGCCCGGTGCTCGGCTTCATCCGGACCGTCACCGAGGACCACACCTACCGCAACACCGACCTGCACGAGGGCGACCGCATCCTGATGCTGTACGCAGGCGCCAACCGTGACGAGACGGTCTTCGACCGCCCCGACGAGCTGGACCTCACCCGTGACCCGAACCCGCACCTGGGCTTCGGCATCGGACCGCACTTCTGCCTGGGGGCCAACCTGGCCCGCATGGAGATCGTCACGGTCTTCCAGGAACTGTTCACCCGCCTGCCCGACATCACCGTGCCCGAGGGCATCACCTACAGCCGGGCCGAGTCCTCGCTGGTCATCGGCCTGCAGGACATCCCGGCCCGCTACACCGCCTGCCCCGTGCCGCACTGATGCGGGAGACGCAGATACCGGAGATGCAGTGAGCGCCACCGACGTCCGACCGAACCAGCGGGAGCACATCCTCGACGTCGCGCTCCGCCTCATGTCGGAGCGGGGCGCGACCGGCATGTCGATGCGGCAGCTCGCCAACGCCTGCGACCTCCAGGTGGCGGCGATCTACCACTACTTCCCGTCCAAGGACGCGCTGCTCGCCGCCGTCGTCGCGGAGCGGCAGTACGGCAGCCGGCTCGGCGACCCACTCCCCGTCGACCCGGACGCCCCACCGGCGGAACGGCTCACCGACGTGTTCGTGCACGTGTTCGAGGGTGCGCTCAGCGAGCAGTCGATCTGGCGGCTGCTCATCGGCGAGGCCATGCGGGGTGAACCGACCGTGCTCCCCGTCGGCCAGGACCTGATCGCCCTCCTCGAACCGGCGGCCATCACCTGGGTGAGCGCCGCCGTCCCCGAGGTCGCCAACCCCGAGGACCTGGCCCAACTCGTGGTCGGGCAGTTGCTCACCGGCTTCATCCGCACGGTGTTCGAGCCGGACGTGCCGACGCGGACCATCGCGCTGCAGGTCGCCGCACCGCTGGCGGCGCTCGTCGCGGACTGAGTGCCCCGGCCGAGACCGCTCAGCCCGCCAGGAGCCTCAGCCCGCCAGGAACGGGGCGACCCGGTCCTTCGGCCGGCCGATGATGGCGACGCCGTCCTTGACCAGGACCGGTCGCTGGAGCAGCTCGCCGTGCTCGGCCAGCACGTCCACCACCTGCTCGGCGGTCGCCACGTCCGCATCGCTCAGGCCGAGCTTCTTGAAGTTGGCGTCACGGCGCACCAGGTCGGTCACCGGGTCCTCGAGCTGGGACACGAGCGTCTCGAGCGCCGCCCGATCGGGCCGCTGGGCCACGAGCATGTACTTCACGACCTCGTAGTCGACCCCGGCCGCATCGGCCTGCTCGACGGCGTGGCGGGAGGTGCTGCAGTTCGGGTTGTGGAAGATCACGACGTCGGCCATGCGCAGAAGGTAGCCCCCGGGTGGGAGGATCACCCCGTGAGCGACCACGACGACGCCCCTGCCCCGCCGCCCGACGAGGACCCGCGGGTCGAGGAGCTCCTCGCCCGCATGACGTTGGACGAGAAGCTGGCCCAGCTCGGCTGCGTGTGGTCGACCCGACTCTTCGTCGACGACGACTTCTCCGCCGAGGCCGCCGCCTCGGTGATCCCGCACGGCACCGGGCAGGTGACCCGCATCGCCGCCTCCACCGGGCTGCGACCGGCCGGCCTGGCGCGGGCCGCCAACCGGATCCAGCACTGGCTCGTCACCGAGACCCGCCTCGGCATCCCGGCGCTCGTCCACGAGGAGTCGACCGCCGGGTTCTGCGCCCGCGACGCCGTCCAGTTCCCCCAGGCGATCGGACTGGCCGCCACCTGGAACCGGGACCTGCTCGAGGCCGTCGCCGCCCACATCCGCAGCGAGATGGTCGCCGTCGGGGCCCGCCAGAGCCTGGCCCCCGTGCTCGACATCGCCCGCGACCCCCGTTGGGGTCGTCTCGAGGAGACCTACGGCGAGGACCCGGTCCTGTGCGGCGAACTCGGTGCCGCCTACGTGCGCGGGCTCCAGAACACCACCGCCGACGACCGCTCCGGGCTGGCCGACGCCGTGGTCGCCACCGGCAAGCACTTCCTCGGCTACGGCCTGGCCGACGGCGGGCTCAACCACGGTCCGGTCCAGATGGGCCCGCGGGAGTTGCGCGAGGTGTTCGCCGAGCCGTTCGCCGCCGCCGTCCGGGACGCCGGGCTCGCCTCGGTGATGAACTCCTACTCGTCGGTCGACGGGATCCCCTGCGCCGGGTCCCGGTCGATGCTCACCGACCTGCTGCGGGGCGAACTCGGATTCCACGGGACCGTCGTGGCCGACTACTTCGCCGTGGACCTGCTGCGAACCCACCACCGGGTCGCACCCACCAAGGCCGTGGCGGGCGCGAAGGCGCTGCTCGCCGGCCTGGACGTCGAGCTGCCCGCCACCGACTGCTTCGGTGAACTCGCGCCGCTCGTTGACGCCGGGGTGGTCCCCGTCGAGCTCGTCGACCTCGCCGTCCGCCGCGTCCTCCACCAGAAGTTCGAGCTCGGACTGTTCGAGTACCCGTACGTGGAGGAGTCCACCGCGGCACAGGCGTTCGGCACGCCGCAGGGTCGGGCCCTCGCCCGACGAGCCTCCCAGCAGTCGATCGTGCTCCTGACCAACGACGGGATCCTCCCCGTCCGGGTCGACGACCCGGCCCGCCCGGTGCGTCGGATCGCCGTGCTCGGACCGACCGCCGACGACGTCCGACTGCTGCAGGGGGACTACCACTACCCCGCCCACCTGGAGATCATCTACGGCCAGGACGCCGCCGGCTCCGACCTGCTGCCCGCTGCCGGCGGCGCGTTCGCACCCGGTCCCTACTACCCCGACACCGTGACACCGCTCGCCGGGTTGCGGGCGGCGCTCCTGGACACCGAGGTGGAACTCACCCACCACGTCGGCTGCGGCATCACCGGATCGGACCGGACCGGGATCGAGCCCGCCGCCCGACTGGCCGCCGAGGCGGACCTGGCCGTGGTCTGCCTGGGCGGCCGCAGCGGACTCACTCCGGATGCCACGGTCGGCGAGGCGCGCGACGCCACCGACCTCGACCTCACCGGCGTGCAGCTCGAACTGCTCGACGCCGTGGCCGAGACCGGAACGCCCGTGGTCACCGTCGTCGTCTCCGGGCGGGCGCACACCCTGGACGTCGTCGAGGAGCGCTCGAGCGCCGTGCTGCTCGCCTGGCTGCCCGGGATCGAAGGGGGCAGCGCCCTGGCCGACCTGCTCCTGGGTTCGGTGGCGCCGTCGGGCCGCCTCCCCGTCAGCCTCCCGCGGGCCGTCGGTCAGGTGCCGGTCCACTACAACCACCGAGCCGGCGGGGGGCGCAGCCAGTTCTGGGGCGACTACACGGACTCGCCCAGCGGGCCGCTCCACCCGTTCGGGTTCGGGCTGTCGACCACCACGTTCCGCTACGACGACCTGGTCGTGGAGCCCGGTTCGACCACCGAACCGACGCTGGTCCACGCCACCGTCACCAACACCGGCGGCCACGACGCCGACGAGGTCGTCCAGTGCTACGTGCACGACGAGACGGCATCGGTCGCCCGGCCCGAGCGGCAGCTGGTCGGCTTCGGCCGGATCCACCTGGCGGTCGGCGGGCGGTCCCGGGTGACGTTCCGGATCCATCCGTCGCGTCTGGCGTTCTTCGACGAGGACTTCGACTGCGTCTGCGAGCCGGGAGCGTTCCGGGTCGAACTCGGCGGGTGCGCCGGCGCGCCGGAACTCGTCGCCACCTTCGACCTCGCCGGCGACGTGGCGCACCATCCGCAACGCCGCTGGGTGTCGACGACGTTCGCGAACTCTCCCGCACCGTAGGATCGCGGCGTCGGTCGGAGGCCGAGCACCGGCCCAGACAACCCGGAGGGATCCGTGAGCGAGCACCAGTACGTCCTGCACCGCAACCTGGCCTCGATCAAGAGCTTCGACGTCACCGACGCCGCCGGTGCGCACGCATTCGGCGTCAAGTTCCACGTCGAGGGGCTGACCAAGGAGTCGTGGACGTTCACCGACGCCGGCGGCGCGCAGGTCGGCAAGCTGGTCCGCGCCGGGGTCCACGTGCACCCGACCTTCACGCTGGACCGGCCGGGTCACGGCGAGGTCACGATCGCCAAGTCCAACTTCATGCCCGTTCAGGAGACCTGGCGCGTGCAGGGCACGGAACTCGGTGACCTCGACGTCAGCGGCAACGTGGTGGACCACGAGTACACCGTCACCGCACCGGACGGGACCACCGTCGGCCAGGCATCGCGGGCCTGGGTCACCATCCGTGACACCTACGGCGTACGGGTGGACGGCGTGGACCCGATCGTCGTGATCGGTACCGCACTCGCCATCGACGTCATCGAGCACACCAAGTAGCCCCCGGGCCGGCGATCCGACGGGGACAACCGGGCCGACCCGCCCGTCGGGCGCCGTGGCAGGCTGCGGCCATGAGCGACGACACCACCGACGACCGGATCGACGACCGGACCGACGACCGGACCGACGACACCCCGGTCGTGCACCTCGAGCGGTACGCGGTCGACGGACCGGATGCCGGCATCCGGTTCCTCACGCTGGATCGTCCCGACCGGCTGAACGCGATGGACGGGGCGCTCATCGACCAGCTCCACGACCGGATCACCGACCTGCGGGCCGACGACGGCGCCCGGGTCGTGATCCTGACCGGGTCGGGACGCGGCTTCTGTTCCGGCCTCGACCTGCAGGACGCATCACCGACCGGACTGTCGTCCGGTGAGGGTCGCGGCCGGATGCAGCGGGGGATGGACGTGCAGCAGCGCATCGCCGGGCTGGTACCGGCGCTCCGATCGCTCCGCATCCCGGTCATCGCCGCGGTGAACGGCGCGGCTGCCGGTGGAGGGCTCGCGCTCGCCCTGGCGTCCGATGTCCGGATCGCCGCGGCGTCGGCCAAGTTCAACGTCGCGTTCGTGAAGCTGGGCCTCTCCGGCTGCGACATCGGCGTGTCGTGGTTGCTCCCCCGGTGGATCGGTGCATCCCGGGCGTTCGAACTGATGCTGACCGGCCGGATGGTGTTCGCCGACGAGGCCGAGCGAATCGGACTCGTGAGCCGGGTCGTGGCCGACGACGAACTGCTCGACGCCGCCCTCGACACCGCCCGGCTCATCTGTGGCAACAGCCCGACCGGCGTGTGGATGACCAAGGAGGTGATGTGGTCGCAGCTCGAGGTGGGCAGCCTGAGCGCCGGCATCGACCTGGAGAACCGCACGCAGATCCTGACGTCGTTCACCGAGGACATGCACGAGGCCGTCGGCGCGTTCATGGAGCGCCGACCGCCTGAGTTCCGCAACCGCTGATGGCCCGGTCGACCTCACGGTCGGGCTGGCGGGACGCCGCCGACGAACTGGCCCGCCGCCACCCGGTGCTGGACCGGCTCCACGCGGACCACGGCCCGCCGACCATCGGCCCGGGTGCCGTTCCCGACGAACGGTTCGCGGCGACGTGCCGAGCCGTCGCGTACCAGCAGCTCGCGGGCCGAGCGGCAGCAGCCATCTGGGCCCGCGTGGTCGACACCGTCGGCGAACCGTTCGACCCGGCGACGGTGGTCGCCGCCGGGCCCGAGCGGTTGCGTGCCGCCGGCCTGTCGAACGCGAAGGCGGCCACGCTCCTGTCGCTGGCGGAGCACACCGCCGACGGCGCGCTCGACTGGCGCCGGGTCGCCCGGCTCGACGACGAGGCGGTGGTCGCCGAGCTCACGCAGGTGCGCGGGATCGGCCCCTGGACCGCCCAGATGTTCCTGATGTTCGAGCTGCGCCGGGTCGACATCTGGCCGACCGGTGACCTGGGGGTGCGCAGTGGGTACGCCCGGGCCTTCGGGCTCGACGCCGTACCCGACGCCCGGACGCTGGCCGAGCTCGGCGAGCCCTGGGCGCCCTACCGGTCGGTCGTCGCCTGGTGGTGCTGGCGGGAGCTCGACACCCCGGCCTGAGCCGCGGGACCGCAACGCGCCGGGTGGCTGTCACAGGGCTTCGATAGAACGAACACATGTTCGATCACTCCGCTGGTCCCGACCGAGCCCGGGACCAAGCACAGGACCGAGACCGGGGACAGGACCGAGGACACGACCGGGACGGAACCGGTGAGGCCGCCGGCGGCATCGGTGACCCGATGGCGGTCGGTCGACGGGTCGAGTCGGGTCCCACCCGGGCCGACCTGGCCGGGTGGACCGAGGGCGAACTGCTCGCCGCCTTCGAGAAGACCGAGCGCACCCGCCGGTCCCTGGACGCCACCGCCGCCAACCTGGCGCACGAGCTCGACCGTCGCGGCACCACGACCACCCGGGACGGCCTGCGGACGCCGGGCTGGATCGCCTGGCACTTCGGTCTCCCCCGCACCGACGCCGGCGCCCTGGTCCGGATGGGTGAGTTCCTCGCCGGCCACCCCGTCATCGAGCAGGCGCTCCTGGACGGGACCATCTCGGCGGCACACGTCCGGTTGCTGGCCCGGGCGTGCACGCCCCGCGTCGCGGAGGTGGTGCAGCTGATCCAGGAGCAGCTGGTCGACCTTGCTTGCGGCGCCCGGTTCGAGACCTGGTCCCGTGACGTCCGGGCCCTCCTCGACCTGGCCGACGCCGACGGCGGCCACGACCCGCGCCCGCAGGACAACCACCTCTCGGTCGTGAGCGACTCCGACGGCGGCGTCCTGGTGCACGGCGAGCTCGTCGGCGAATGGGCGGCGGAGTTCCGGGCCGCGATCGACGCCGAGGCCGACCGGCTCTTCCGGACCATGACGCAGGACGCCCTCGCGACCGGCGGCGAGGCCGCACCGTTGCCTCGCCCGCAACTGCTGGCGCTCGCCCTCGTGGAGCTCGCTCGACAAGGGCGGGCTGCCGGACGGTCCGGACAGGCACCCGTCGGCGACGTGACCGTCGTGTTGACCACTCCCCCGACGCTCCCCGAGGCGCTCCGCACCCCGGCGGCGGATCAGACCGAGGCCGAGTGGCTGGAGCAGATCACCGCCGCCGCCCTCTCGGCCCACACCCTCGACGGGCACCCGATCCACCCGTCCACCGCCGGCCTGCTGTGCTGCGACGCCGCCCATCGGGTGCTCGTCGAGTCGTTCACCGGTGAGACGCTGGCACTCGGACGGTCCCGGCGGCTCGCCTCAGCTGCGCAGCGTCGGTCGGCCGCGGTTCGGTTCGGCGGATGCTGCTTCCCCGGCTGCGACGCCCCACCCAGCTGGGTGGAACTGCACCACACCCCCGCTTGGGAGGACGGCGGTCGGACGGATCAGGAGCACCTGGCTCCCCTGTGCCGTCACCACCACGGGATCGTCCACCGGACCGGCTGGGGACTCGTCCCGGACGCCGACCACGGGTTCATCATCACCACGCCGTCCGGACGGGTCCTCCCGGCGCAGCGTCGGGGCCGGGCCGGGCCACCGGGCGGTGGTCTCAGATCCCGAGCACCCGCGCCGCGTTCTCACGCAGGAACTTCGGCCACACCTCGTCCTTGAGCGGCACGTTCGGCAGCTCGGAGAAGATCCGCTCCAGGGTCAGTCCCATCGGGAAGTAGCCCGCGTACATGACCTTGTCGGCGCCGCGCGTGTTGGCGTAGTCGATGATCGCCTGCGGGTAGTACTTCGGGGCGAAGGCCGAGGTCGAGTAGTAGAGGTTCGGCCACTTCAACATGAGCTTCACCGCCAGGTCCTCCCACGGCTCGGCCCCGTGGCGCATCACGATCGTCAGCTCGGGGAAGAACCAGCAGACCTCGTCGAGCAGCTCCACCTTCTGACAGGCCATCGGCACCCGAGGTCCGGGCACCCCGACGCACATGAAGATCGGGATCCGCAGCTCGCAGCACTTGGCGTAGACCGGGTACCAACGCTTGTCGTTGATCGGGACCTGGGGGTTGCAGCCGGCCGGGAACCCGACGACGGCCCGCAGGTCCATGGTCTCGTGCGCCCGGACGATCTGCTCGACGGCACCCATCCCCTCGTTGGGGTCAACGCCGATCGACGCCAGGAACCGGTCCGGGTGGTCCGTCAACGCCCGAGACTGGGTCCCGACCCTGGCGCCGATCATGGCCCGCTCGATCCCGTAGTGGTCCATCAGCGCCAGCGTGTGGGCCACGGGGTCGTCGATCCCCTGCGCCGCCTTCGGCACGTCCTTGAACATGTACTCGACGGGGAAATCGAACTCCTCCTGGGAGTCCCGGTCGCGCAGCTGGGGAGCCAGGAACTCGTAGACCCGCTTCAGGTCGTCGAACGGCAGGTCCAGCATGGTGTCGATGATCCCGATCCCGGGGGGCATGGCCATCCCGAGAGGGTACCGGTTGGGGTAGAACAGGCCCGATGTCGGACCAGGTGACGCCGGACACGGACGAGGGGACCGCCCGGCGCCCCAACGTCCTGCTCGTCACGCTCGACCAGTTCCGCGCCGAGTGCCTCGGTATCGCCGGCCACCCGGTCGTCCGGACGCCGACGCTGGACCGTCTGGCCCGGGAGGGAGTGCGCTTCGCGCACCACTTCTCCAACTGCGCCCCGTGCTCCCCCGGACGGGCGTCGCTGCTCACCGGGCTGTGGCAGATGCACCACCGGGTCACTGAGAACGGCGTACCCCTCGCCGACGACCTCCCGATGCTCGCCCGGCTGCTCCGCGACCTCGGGTACGCACCCACCCTGTTCGGCTACACCGACACCGCCCTCGACCCCCGGGGCCGACCGGCCGACGATCCGGCACTGCGCAACTGGGAGGAGGCGCTCCCCGGCTTCGACGTCGCGCTGATGCTCGACGAACGGATCGAGCCCTGGCTCGACTGGCTCGCCGGGGTCGGCGTCACCACCGACGACCCGCCGTGGGGCATCTACCGCCACGCCGAAGTGCCCATCCCTGCCGGCCGGGGGGCGACCTGGCCGCCGACGGTCTACGACGCCGACCACACGGAGTCGGCGTTCGTCTCGGACACCGTGATCGACTGGTTCCGCGCCCGCAGCACCGGCAGCGACCCCTGGTGCGTCCACCTCTCGTACCTGCGTCCCCACCCGCCGTACATCGCGCCCGACCCGTACAACGACATGTACGACCCGGCCGACGTGCCCCCGCCCGTCCGACTGGCCACGCTCGCCGACCAGGCGGCGGTGCACCCGTTCCTGGAAGGCGCCCTCTCGATCGTCCCGTCCCCCGTCGACCGTCTCGACCAGGACCAGCTGCGGGCCACCTACTACGGCATGATCACCGAGGTCGACCACCAGCTCGGCCGGGTGCTGGACCACCTGCGGTCGACCGGCGAGCTGGACCACACCCTCGTCGTCGTCACCTCCGACCACGGCGAGCAGCTCGGTGACCACTGGCTCGTCGAGAAGGTCGGCTTCTACGACCCGAGCTTCAGGATCCCGCTGATCGTCCGCTGGCCCGGCATGGCCGGTCCGCCCGGTCGGGTCGTCGACGCGTTCACCGAGAACGTCGACGTGCTGCCGACCATCCTCGACCTCTGCGGCGGCGAGATCCCGGCGTTCTGCGACGGCGCCTCCCTGCGGCCGTTCCTCGACGAGGACCGCTCCGGCACCGACGCACCCGACCGGTGGAGGGACACGGTCCTGTTCGAGTACGACTTCCGCGATCCGCGCCACACCATGATCGAGCAGCTCTACGGACTCCGTCAGGACGAGTGCGGCATCTGCACCGTCCGGGACGCCCACGGCGCCTACGTGCACTTCGGGAGCCACCTCCCGCCGCTGTTCTTCGATCTGGACGACGACCCCGGCGAGCTCGTCGATCTGGCGCCACGGGCGGGATCCGACCCGGGCGTGGCCGCCCGGATGCTGGACTACGCCGGCCGCATGCTCGACCTGCGGATGGCGCACGCCGACCCGCGACTGACCAGCACCCGCATCACCGACGACGGACCGGTCCACCGACCCGACCCGCCACGACCGTGGCTCGGGCTGTCGGACCGGCCCGGCTGACCCCACCGAATCGAACAGGAGCCACCGTGCCGAGCAGTTCCGGATTCTCCGCCGACACCGTCCGACCCCGTCTGACCGACTGGCTCGCCGCGCGGACCGGCGGTGACCGCGTGCAGGTCGAGCTCCTGCAGGCCCCGACCGAGACGGGTCACTCCTCGGAGACCGTGCTCTTCGACGCGACCTGGACCGACGAGGCCGGCGAGCAGTCCGCCTCGCTGGTCCTGCGCACCGCCCCGAGCGGCCACACCGTGTTCCCCTCCTACGACCTGGGACTGCAGTTCACGGTCATGGAGCGGGTCGCGGCCACCGGCGCCGTGCCCGTCCCGCCGCTCCGCTGGAACGAGCCGGACGAGTCCTGGATCGGCACCCCGTTCCTGGTGATGGACCGGGTCGACGGCCTCGTCCCGCCGGACCGACTCCCGTACACCATGCAGGGCTGGCTGCTCGAGGCCGCGCCCGAGGTGCAGCGGCAGGTGCAGACGACCGGGCTGGAGACCCTGGCCGCGGTCCACGCCATCGACTGGCGCACCGCCGGGCTCGACCTGCTCGACGCCCCGCAGTACGGCGCCACCGGACTCGACCAGCAGCTCGGGTTCTACGAGCACTTCCTGGAGTGGGGTCGGGGCGAGCACCCCCAGCCCCGACTGCACCAGGTCGCCGAGTGGCTCCGGGCCAACCGGCCCGACCCCGAACCCGACCCGGTGCTCAACTGGGGTGACTCCCGGATCGGCAACATCATCTTCCGGGACGCCACCCCCGTCGCCGTCCTGGACTGGGAGATGGCGACGCTCGGCCCGCCGCAGGTCGACCTGGCGTGGTCGCTCCTGCTGGAGCGGTTCTTCACCGTCGAGCTGGGCGTGCCCCAGCTGCCCGGGTTCCTGGACCACGACGCGGCCGTCGCCCACTACGAGTCGGTATCCCACCGGACCGTCGGCGACCTGACCTGGTACACCATCTGGGCTGCGCACCGCTACGCCGTCGTGATGATGCGCATCTGCCAGGCTGCCGCCCTCGACGGGATCGACATGGGCCAGACCGAGGACGACAACCTGGCGCTCTCCATGTTGAACCACCTCCTCGCCGAACACGACCTGCTCGGCTGACGGCTCCGCGCCGACGGGGTCCGCCGGCCGTACCG
>SXMI01000011.1 GCA_005777415.1 Actinomycetota bacterium
GGCTCCCGTGGCCTCCCGGTCGGCGTCGGGCCGGTCCGACCCTCCCCGGTCGGCCGGACCGGGACCCGAGCCAGCGCCGCCGAAGCGACCGCCGAGTCCGCCGAGCCGCGGCCGGGCGCCGGTGGGGCCCCCAGACCCGGCGGTCCGCCCGCGTCGTCGGCCCCGGTGGGGTCGCGTGGCGCTCGCCGCCCTGCTGGTGGTCGCACTCGTCGGCCTGTGGCTCGGCGGACGGGCGTTCCTGTCGTACCGGGGCATCGAACGGGTGGACCTCGCCGATGTGCTCGACCCGGTCGAGGGCGACTACGTCAACTGGCTCCTGGTCGGCTCGGACTCCCGGGAGGGGTTCGACCCGGACGTCGGGCCCGGGGGCACGAGCACCGTGGAGGGGCGCCGGAGCGACACGATCATCCTGCTCCGGTCCGGGCCCGACGGCGCCGCCATGATGTCGATCCCCCGGGACCTGTGGGTGACCTACCCGGTCTCCGGTGCGCAGGGCCGCATCAACGGCGCGTACGCGGTCGGTCCCGCAGCGCTCGTCCGGACGGTCCGCTCGGCGCTCGAGGTGCCGGTGAACCACTACGTCGAGATCGGATTCGCCTCGTTCGGCGGCCTGGTCGACGCGATCGGTGGGGTCACCGTCGACTTCCCGCATCCGGCCGGCGACCCAGCCTCCGGCCTGCAGGTCGGTCAGTCGGGGCCGGTGGTCCTCGACGGCCGCCAGGCGCTGGCCTACGTCCGGTCCCGCAACTACACCGAGTTCATCGACGGGGCGTTCGTGAAGGATCCGACCGCCGACCTGGGCCGGAACCTCCGCCAGCAGGCGTTCCTGCGCTCGGCGTTGTCCCAGCTGGGGTCGGAGCGCAACCCGTTCGCGCTCGTGGACGCGCTCGGCGCCCTGTCCGAGGGGGTGGTGCTGGACGACACGGCGTCCTTCTTCGAGCTGGTGGGTCTGGCCCGGAAGTTGTCGTCGGGGTCGCCGTTGACGGTGACCCTGCCCACCCGGCCGACCCAGATCGATGGTGCGGCCGTGCTGCTGCTCGCCCAGCCCGAGGCCGACGAGGTGCTCGCCGGGTTCCGGTGAGTCCGGGCGGGGCGGGTACGCTCCGAGTCCCCGCCCGCAGGGCCCCGTCCGAGAGGATCCGCATGGCAGTCGAGTGTCCAGCAGCTGACGGTTCGTCGGAGCGCCGAACGAGGTTCGAGGCCGAGCCGCCCATGTGCATCGACCCGACGCACACCTACGAGGCCACCATCGTCACGAACCACGGGACGATGGTCGCGTTCCTGTTCCCGGAGCGGGCGCCCCGCACGGTCAACAGCTTCGTGTTCCTCGCCCGGTACCACTACTTCGACGGCCTGACGTTCCACCGGATCATCCGGGACTTCGTCATCCAGGGCGGATGCCCCGAGGGCAGCGGCCGGGGCAACCCCGGCTATCGCTTCGCCGACGAGCTGCCGAAGGCCGGTGAGTACGCCGTGGGCTCGCTGGCCATGGCGAATGCCGGCCCCGACACCAACGGGAGCCAGTTCTTCGTCATCTCCGGGGGCAGCGGCATGAAGCTGCCGCCCCAGTACTCGCTGTTCGGCAAGCTGATCAGCGGTCTCGACGTCCTCGACGAGATCCAGAAGGTGGCGACCGGTCGCGGTGACGCGCCGGTGGACCCCGTGGTGATCGAGTCGGTGACGATCAGCGAGTCCTGATCCGTCGTGCGACGGGGACTCCGCCGCACACTCACGGCCGCCCTCGTCGTCGGGGGTGTCGGGGCCGGTGCGGCCGTGGTCGCCCGTCGGCGGAGCGCGGGCGCGACCGCTGCGGCCGGCGGGACCACCGGGCCGGTGGCGTCGGTGGACCGGTTGGAGCGGACCGCACGCCTGGCCGGGATCGGGGCCCGGGCCGGGACGGGGTATGCGGTCATGCGGGCGCGCTCCCTGGTCGCCGACGACGCGCAGCGGGAGTCGCTCGAGGCCGAGTACCAGCTGCGCACCGCCGAGCAGGTGGCGTCGCTTCTCGGCGGCATGAAGGGTGCCGTGATGAAGCTCGGCCAGATGGCGAGCTACCTCGACCAGGGGCTGCCGGAACCGGTCCGGGCCGCGCTGTCCGAGCTCCAGGCCGATGCGCCGCCGATGGCTCCCGAGCTCGTGGCCGAGGTGGTCGAGCGGGAACTCGGTGGGGTGCCCGACACCGTGTTCGCCGAGTGGGACCCGGTTCCGCTCGCCGCCGCGTCGATCGGGCAGGTGCACCGGGCCCGCACGCACGACGGCCGTGAGGTGGCCGTCAAGGTCCAGTACCCGGGGGTGGACCGGGCGATCGCGGCGGACCTCGAGAACACCGATCTGCTGTTCCAGGTCATGTCGCTGCTGTTCCCGGGCATGGACCCGGTGCCCATCGTCGGGGAGCTGCGGGAGCGGCTGGTGGAGGAGCTCGACTACCGGATCGAGGCCGACCACCAGCGCACCTTCGCCGAGTACTACCGGGGGCACCCCTTCATCCACGTGCCGGAGGTGGTCGACGACCGCTCGACCGCGCGGGTCCTGACCACCGAGCTGGTCGAGGGCGCCCGCTTCGCCGAGGTGCTGACCTGGCCGGAGGAGGAGCGACAGCTCGCCGCCGAGTGCCTCTACCGGTTCGCCTTCGGCAGCATCTACGGGCTGCGGGCCTTCAACGGCGACCCGCACCCGGGCAACTACCTGTTCCGCCCGGGCGGTCGGATCTCGTTCCTGGACTACGGGCTCTGCAAGCGCTTCACCGACGACGAGGTGTCGATCTTCGAACGGATGATCCGGGCCATGGTCCTGGACCGCGACATCGTGGGGTTCCGGCGGGTCGTCGAGGACGTCGGGATCCTGTCGCCCGGGCTCGACGTCCCGGTGTCGGACCTCGCCGACTACTTCGGTCACTTCTACGAGTTCGTGATGGAGGACCGGGTGCTCGAGATCACGCCGGAGTGGTCCTCGCAGTCGGTCAGGGCCTTCTTCGACCTCTCGGGCCCGCACGCCGAGATCATGAAGGCCGCCAACCTGCCGCCGTCCATGGTGGTGATCCAGCGGATCAACCTGGGGCTGTTCGCCCTGTTCGGTGACCTGGGGGCCCGGGGGAACTGGCGGCGGATCGCCGAGGAGCTCTGGCCGTTCGTCGACGGGCCGCCGTCGACCCCCATGGGGGAGGCGATCGCCGAGTGGGCGGCTACTCGACGATCCTGATGGGGTTCCCGAGGATCGCCGCGGTCCAGGTCGTGGCGTCGGTGACGCCGGACCCCGAGGGGTAGTACGCGCGGATCTTGATCCAGCAGCCGGTCGCCTGGTTCTCGTTGCAGGTGTAGTTCGACGGGATCGGCACGTCGATGGTCAGCAGCCGGCCGTTGTAGGAGGAGCTCGAGACGTTGTTGAGCTGACAGATGCCGGCGTTGACGCTCAGGGCGGCGCCGTCGTCGCGTGAGATCGAGCAGCCCGAGAACGTGGAGGCGAACTCGACCGGCGGCAGGATCTGCAGCGACCCCGCCTGGGACGCCTCGCCCATGTCGTAGAGGTTGATCCGCAGCGTCCGACCCGCGTCGTAGGGCCGGACCCTCGCCATGTAGAACTGCGAGTCGGCGCCGGTCGAGTTGGCGTAGATGGGCAGCCGCCCGAGCGCGGCGAGGGTCACGTTCGTCCCGCTCACCTCGGTGAGGCCCGAGGTGCCGAAGCCGGCGCGGAACGCCATCCGGTTGTGCCCCTCGGTCGTCACGGCACTGCTCGCCACGGTCGGGGCGGCGGAGGTGGCGTTGGTGCGGACCTGCACCACGTAGGTACCGGTCTCGACGGAACCGGCCGGGATCGAGCAGAAGGTCGAGAACCGGCGGAAGGCCTCGGCGAACGAGATGACCCCGTCGTTCGCAATGAGCAGGCCGGTGGTGGCACCCATGAGCTGGTCGTAGATGTAGCGACTCGGCGTCGAGGCGTTGCTGGGGTTGTACGCGGAGACCGTCACGGGGGCGCAGGTGGAGGTGTTGATGATCGGGTTGTCGACGTTGGACCACGGCGTCTCGTCCGGCTCCCGGAAGATGAAGCTGGTCTGGACGTTCCGGTTGCCCCAGCCCTGGTCGCCCGTGCAGTAGGCGGCGTTGGTGCCGTAGCGCGTGGCCGCGTCGGCGAACTTCGTGGTCAGCGCCGTGTAGGTCGAACTGCCGTTGATCTGGCTGCTCGACGGCATGTTGGAGGTACAGGTGGAACCCACGTTGACGAAAGCCGCGTCGAAGACCTGGAAGTTCAGCGACTGCCCGGAGACGATCGAGCCGACCTCCATCCCGAAGAAGTAGCCGTCGTCGGCGTACTCGGTGCTGGTCGACCCGCTGCACCCGTACTCCCGGGGGCTGCCGTTGCAGAGGCGGGTGTGGTTGCGCTCGCCCTGCTGCTTGCCGGTCTGCGGCCCGGCGATGTTGACCCACAGCTGCGTGTTCGGGTTGACCCCCTCGGGGTCGTTGCCGAGCTTGTTCTGGGGCGAGCCCATGGGCACCGGGGCCACGTACTCGGCGACGGACTCGCGGGTCATGCGGATCGAGTCGAGACCGACCAGGTCCAGGAAGAACGACGGCACGTCGGCGGTCACCCTGACCCTGATCCGGTTGGGGTTGGGCTCCTGGGTGATCGTGACGACCTGGTTGTCGGCCCCGCCGTTCGTGTAGCCGTTGCGACCGGTCTCCGAGGCCGCCTTGGACTGGGCGTTCGCGAAGTCCGCCGGGAGGAAGGCCGCACCGGCGTGGGCGCCGGCGTCGGCGGCGGTCTGGATCCGCTGCGCCTGCAACCACCAGTTCGACATGTCGACGGCGAACCCGGCGAAGAGCAGCATCAGGGTCAGCGTCAGGCTCATCCAGACGAGCACGAGTCCGTCCTGGGACCGGTCCTCGGCCCAGCGGCGGGCGGCCAGGAGGCGCAGCGAGCTCAGCACTGGTCCGACGGCAGGGGTTCGAGTCGCATGGTCGTGTGCCCGTTCACGGTTCGGGACTCCCCGATGAGGCCGGTGACGTAGGTGTGGCGGACCTGGACGAAGACCCCCACGGAGTCGACGGTCGTGCCGCAGGCGTCGGGGTCGGTCCAGCTGCCGCTGGCGAAGACCATCTCGTCGCCATCCCAGGTGTAGCGCATGCAGCTCGACGAGCATCCGCCACTCAGGAGCTCACCGGGAAAGCCCCCGCTCGGTGCACCGTCGGCGGACGAGGGGTTGACCTCGTAGATGGCCAGTCCGACCGGCTCGGCGTTCTGGAGGGCCATCAGGTCGGCCGAGACGGCCGCTGCGATGCCGTCGGCCGCCTCGAGCTGGGCGCTCTGCACCGTTCCGGCCGGCGCGTAGGAGGTGGCCGCGAGCCGGGCGCCGGACCGGCTGGACCCGGTCGTCACCGAGCCGCTGGCGAACACCAGGCCGAACTCCATCGTGCCGAGGAGGATCAACAACAGCACCGGGATGGCGAAGGCGGCCTCCACGAGGACCGCCCCCCGTTCGCCCCGTCGTCGTCCGGACCTGCCCGGTACGCCGGTTCGTGGGTTCGGTCCATGTGCTCGCACGGGCTCCTATCGGCCGGCTCGGGGGGATCCCTGAGCAGTTGTTCGGCCCGCAGCGGTAGCGTCCGGTCATGAGCACCACCGAGCGTTCTGCCGCCCCGCCCGCCGACCCATCCGCCGCGGCCGTCGGGGGGAGCGGGCCCGGCATGCTCGAGTGCGTCGACCCCCGGACCGGCCGGGTCGTCGGTGCCGTCCCGGTGGACGGGCCCGAGGACGTGGCCCGGGCCGTGGCCCGCGCCCGGGAGGCCTCGGTGGCCTGGGCGGCCACCGGGCCCAAGGAGCGGGCGGCGCACCTCGTGCGGATCCGGGACCGGATCCTGGACGAGGCCGAGGCGATCGTGGCGACCATCTGCGCCGCCACCGGCAAGCAGCCCGCCGAGGCGGTCACGACCGAGGTCACCGCCGTGTGCGAGACGATCGGGTACTACGCCGACCACGCCGCCCGATGGCTCCGGGACCAGCCCGTCCATCCCGGCACCATGGTCCACAAGCGGGCCTGGAAGCGCTACGAGCCGGTTGGCGTCGTCGGGGTGATCAGCCCCTGGAACTACCCGTTCACCCTGGCCATGACGCCGTTGGTGACGGCCCTGGCGGCGGGCAACGCCGTCGTGCTCAAGCCGTCGGAGGTGACCCCGGCGGTGGGGGAGTCGATCCGGGGTCTGTTCAGCGGTGACGAGTGGCCGGAGCTGGTCCAGGTGGTCCAGGGGGGCGGACCGACCGGCGAGGCCCTGGTCCGCAGCGGAGTCGACAAGATCGCGTTCACCGGCTCGGGTCGCACCGGGCGGCGGGTGATGGCGGCGGCGGCCGACACGCTCACGCCGGTGCTGCTCGAGCTCGGGGGGAAGGACCCGATGATCGTGTGCGCCGATGCGGACCTGGATCGTGCGGTGCGTGGGGCGGTCTGGGGGTCCATGCAGAACTCGGGCCAGACCTGCATGTCGGTGGAGCGCGTCTACGTCGACGAGTCCGTCGCCGACGAGTTCGTCCGGAGGGTCGTCGACGAGGTCGGCCGGATCCGACAGGACGACACCGGTACCGGCGACATCGGGTCCATGACCTTCGGCCCGCAGGTGGACACCGTGGAGCGGCACCTGGCCGACGCCGTGGCCAAGGGGGCTCGGGTCCTCACGGGTGGCCGTCGTGTCGACCGGCCCGGCACCTGGTTCGAGCCGACCGTTCTGGTCGACGTCGATCACGGCATGGAGATCATGGTCGAGGAGACCTTCGGTCCGGTCCTGCCGATCATGGTCACGCGGTCGGTCGACGAGGCGGTGGACCTGGCGAACGACTCCCGGTACGGGCTCAACAGCTCGGTCTGGTCCGCCGACGAGGCGGCGGCGACCCGGATCGCCGAGCGGTTGGAATCCGGGAACGTCTGCATCAACGACTGCATCGTCTCGTACGCCGTGACGGGCCTGCCGTTCGGCGGCGTCAAGGAGTCCGGACTGGGTCGGGTGCACGGTCCCGAGGGGCTCCGTGAGTTCACGAACGTCAAGTCGATCCTGGCCACCCGGTGGCGCACGCCGAGAGAACCGTGGTGGTTCCCCGTCCCCGAGCGGCTGGCCGATCTCGGCATCCGGGCGGCCCGGCTCCGCTACGGCTCAACCTGGCGGCACCGGCTCGGCCGCTGAGGGCTCCGGCTCGGCCGCTGAGCGCACCGGCTCGGCCAGCGCGGCGACGATCGTCCGGCGCAGCAACTCGGTCACCGCCTCCGTGGGCGGGCGGATCCCACCGCTCAGTGGCTCGACCGTGCACACCACCTCGGTGACCCCGGTGGCCCGGCCCTGCAGGTGGAGGAGCACCGAGGACGTCGGAGCCTCGAGGAACTCGACGACGACCTCGACCAGCCCGTTCGCCGGGTCGAGGTAGGCGACCTCGCCCAGGTCGTGGGCGACGTCGATCAACACCAGCAGCACCTCGTCGGGAGGGAGGGCGACGCCGATCGTGTCCGCCGACCGACGCTCGACCAGCACCGGTGGAGGAACTGGGGCCTGCACCGCCGGTTCCGGGGACGCGTCGTCCGGTCGGGCGTCGAGCAGGACCTCGAGCGCGATGCGGAGCTCGAGGGTGCGGTCCGTGGCGTCGGGGGACGGACTGACATCGGGGTGGACCCGGGCAACCCGTCGTCGGTAGGCGGCCCGGATGGTCGCCCGGTCGGCGCCGGGGACCAGCCCGAGCAGCGACCGGGCGCGTTCGGGGTCCATCAGCTGCTCAGGAGGCCGACAGGCGGTCGAGGAACCCGACCACCGCGGCGGTGAAGACGTCGTTGCGGTCCCCGGCCACCATGTGGCCGGCCTCGCTGACGTCGACGAACTCGGCGTGGGGGCAGAGGTCCAGGAACTCCCGGGCCGTCTCGACGCTCACCAGGTCGGACTGTCGACCACGCACCAGCAGCGTGGGCACCTCCACCTTCGTCGCGGCCGCCTCGAACCGTCCCCGGGCGGCCTCCCCGCCCAGAGGGTGGGGACCGAGGAACATGTCCGGGTCCCAGTGCCAACGCCAGCGTCCGTCGTCGTCGAGTCGGAGGTTCTTGGCGAGCCCGCTCAGGTCGCGGGGCGGGGGTCGGTGGGGCTGGTAGGCCGCGACGGCCGCCGCGGCCTCCTCCAACGAGCCGAATCCCTCGTCGACCCGGTCGAGCATGAACCCGACGATGCGGTCCACGCCGGTGCGCTCCATCCGGGGGGTGATGTCCACCAGCACCAGCGCGCTGACCGTGCCCGGGGCGAGATCGCCCTCGGCGAGCAGGGCCGCCAGCCCTCCCAGCGAGGCGCCCACGACGATGGGGGCGACCTCGTCACGGTGCCGGAGCGTCGAACACACCGCCGCGCAGTCCTCGGCGAACCGGACGTGGGAGTAGTCGCGGCCCGGGGCCCGGTCCGACTCGCCGTGGCCCCGCTGGTCGTAGGCGAGCACCTGGTGTCCCGAGGCGAGCAGCGTCCCGGCGGTACCGCCCCAGGAGTGCCGGGTCTGACCGCCCCCGTGCACCAGGACCACCGTCGGCACCGTCCCACCTCGCCACTCGTCGGCGGCGATCAGGTTGCCGTCGGCCCCGTGGAGGGCGAGGGTCACCGGCTCGTTCACCGGGGAGCCAACCAGGCCCCGAGGGCGTCGACGAACGCCTCGACGTCGGCGACGGCCACGAGCTCCCGTGCCGAGTGCATCGACAGGATCGGCGGGCCCACGTCGACGGTGTCGACGGCCAGTCCGGCGGCGACCAGGGGTCCGACCGTGGAGCCGCAGGGCAGGTCGTTGCGGTGCGAGTAGTGCTGCAACGGGACACCCGCCGACCGGCAGGCGTCGACGAACGCGGCGGCGCTCCCGGCGTCGGTGGCATACCGGGCATTGGCGTTGTGCTTGACCGCCGGGCCGCCCCCGGCGACGAGGAGGTGGTCGGGGTCGTGTCGCTCGGGGTGGTTGGGGTGCGTGGCGTGGGCGACGTCCGCCGAGGCGAGCGCCGATCCGGCGAGCGACCGGAGGAGCTCGTCGCGGGTGCCGCCGAGGGCCGCCACCCGCCGCTCGAGGATCCCGGCCAACCATGCTCCGGCTGCGCCGGTGGCCGTCTCGCTGCCCACCTCCTCGTGGTCCCAGCAGACGAGGACCGGCACCGTCGAGCTCCTTGATGTCGCCGTCGCCAGCAGCGCCCGGAGACCGGCCCACACGGACACGAGGTCGTCCAGACGCCCGGCGGCCAGCAGCTCGCCCCGCCAGCCGAGTCGCTCCGGGCCCTGGGCGTCGACGAGCAGCAGTTCGGCGCCGAGCACGTCGCCGGGGTCGATGCCGTTCTCGACGGCGAGTGCCTCGACCACGCTGTCGGGTCCGTCCGGCTCCAGTCCCCAGACCGGCGCCAGATGGCGCTGCGGATCGAGCCGCAACCCGCCGGAGTTGACCTCACGGTCCAGGTGGATGGCGAGCTGGGGCACCCGGGCGATCGCCCGCCGCGTGTCGAGGAGCACCGAGCGAAGTGCTCCGGTGCCCTCACGGACGACGAGTCGCCCTGCCAGCCGAAGGTCCCGGTCCAGCCAGGAGTTCCAGAGCGCCCCGCCGTAGACCTCGACCCCGAGTGAGCGCCAGCCCACGCTCGTGCGGTCCGGGTGCGGTCGCAGCCGGAGACCGGGCGAATCGGTGTGCGCGCCCACCAGTCGGAGGGGGGCGTGCGGGGTCCCGTCACCGGCCCCCCAGGCGACGAGCGCCCCACCACGTCGCACGAACGCCGGGCCCTCGCCCGCCTCGGCCTCCCACGGCCCGGTCGGGTCGAGCTCGCTGAAGCCGGCCTCGAGCAGGCGACCGCGCGCGACGGCCACGGCGTGGTGCGGTGTGGGCGCGTCCTCGAGGTAGGCGGTCAGGTCCTCGATCACGGCTCGCCTCCTGATCCTCCGCCGCTCTCGCTCGGGGTGTCGATGTCGCCCGGGGTGGCGCTCAGGCCGGCGCAC
>SXMI01000089.1 GCA_005777415.1 Actinomycetota bacterium
CGGTGATGTGCTGGTGATCTGTGGCGGAACGCTGATCACCTGGGCCGTGGTCGATGACTGGCAGACGGTCCCGGGCCTCTGGACCGTGCCCCACACGGCGCGGGGAAAGGTGCTCGTCGGTGGACCCAGCACGGCGGGGGGCATGTTCATCGACCGGGTCCACCGCTGGCTCGGCACCGCGGTCCAGGCGGAGCTGGCACCGCTGGCGCCCGATGATCTCCCCATCTGGTTGCCCTACGTGAGGGGAGAGCGCACCCCGTTGCACCGACCCGACCTGCGGGCCGAACTGCACGGTGCGGCTCTGCACCACGAGACCGACCACCTGCGACGAGCCGCCTACGAGGCGGCGGGGTTCGCGGTCCGCCACGACCTGGACCTGGCGGCATCGACCGGTTGCCGACCGCAACGCCTGGTCGCCACCGGGGGCGGCTCACGGTCGACCCACTGGATGCAGGCCCTGGCCGACGCCACCGGCCTCCCGGTCGACGTCGTGGCCGTGTCGGAAGGGGCGGCACTCGGCGCGGCCTTCATGGCGCGGTGCACCGCCGGTCTCGAGGGTTCCATGACCGATGCCCGGCGCTGGGCCCGGATCGCCCGCCGGATCGAACCCGACCCCACCTGGCGGGAGGCGACCGAGCAGCGCTACGAGCGCTTCCGGGTCCTGACCGCCGAGGCGGTGGCCCGTCCGGCCGTCCAACCCTGAACCCCGGCGGGGCTCAGGTCAGGACCTCGAAGTGCTGGACCTCCAGCATGAGCGGGAGCCGGTAGCGGACGTAGAAGGAGTGCAGTCGCAGCACACCGGCGAAGTCCTCGTGGGACGGTTCGATCAACTCGACCTCGTCGGGGAATCGCTCGTGCCACGCCGCCGCACGCCGGGCCACCTCGTGGAAGTCCTCGAGGCTCCCCACCGACACCCCGACGTGGTCCATCCGAGCAGCACGCATCGGCTCGTCCTCCGCCACGACGAAGAAGAACTGCTCGTGGGTGTGCAGGCCCAGCACGAGCCGGGCGCGGTCACGGGTCATCTCGGGGTACTCGGCGGCGCCGAACAGGTCCCCGAGGAAGTCCACGATCGCCGTCCTCCCGGAGGCGTCGAGCTCATCGGGCTCGACCGACACCGCGATGTGGTTGAAGCAGGGAGGTCGGGAGAAGTTCGGCCCGGTCACGGTCGCACCAGCACCTTTCCGGCGACCAGGCCTGCGGCCAGATCGCGCATCGCATCGATGAGCCCCTCGAGTGGCACGGCACCGGGCTCGACCAGCTCCTCCACCGGCAACCGGCCCGAGGCGAGCAGTTCGAGCGCCTCGGTGAACCCACCGGCGTCGTAGTTGAACGCTCCGGTGACGACCAACTCGTTCAACAGGATCCGGTTCGGGTCGAACCGGGGTGGATCGATGCCGGCACCCACCAGCACCAGGGTTCCGGCCCGGACGAGCTGCGCCAGGCCCGCCTCCATCGCGGCACGCTGCCCCGAGCACTCCAGCACCACGTCCGCAGCGCCGGCGACCATGCGTTGGGGCTCGGCGATCGAGGGCACCTCGACCTCCTCGGGCAGCACGACCTCCCGGGCGCCGACCGACCGGGCGAGCTCGCGGCGGACCGGTGCGGGCTCGACGCAGACCAGGTCGTCCACCCCCATCGCGGCCATGGCGGCCAGGGCGAGCGCTCCGATCGGTCCCGCCCCGAACACCACGACCCGCATGCCCGGCTGCACGCCTCCCTGGTGCACTGCGTGGAGGGCCACCGCCAGGGGTTCGGCCAGGGCGGCGGCCCGGGGGTCGAGCCCGGCGGGGAGTGCGAGCAACTCGTCGGGGGCCGAGAGCTTGTAGGTCGCGAACGCGCCCTGACCGCCGCCGCTGCCGGCGGCCACGAGCGCCTCACAGAGCGACGGACGCCCCAGCCGGCAGGAGCGACACTCGCCGCAGCCCCTCGCCGGTCCACCGACGACCCGGTCCCCGACCTTCCAGGCGCTGACCTCCGGCCCGGCCGCAGCCACCGTGCCGACCCACTCGTGACCCTGCCAGGTCCCCGGGCGGGCCCACCCTTCGAGCACCATGTGCAGGTCGCTGCCGCAGATGCCGCACAGGTCGACCGCCACCAGGACCTCGTCGGCATCCGGGGTCGGGGTCGGGACCGGGCGGACATCCACTCGACCGGGCCCGGCGAGCACGGCGGCGATCATGGTGTCGGGGATCCCCTGGTCGGAACCGTCGGTGGGCAACCGCTACTCCCCCACGAGCAGGTGTGCGGCCCGGTGGGCGAGCGCCACCAGGGTCAGCGTCGGATTGTATCCGGCCGAGGTCACGAACACCGAGGAGTCGCACACGAGCACGTTGTCGACGTCCCAGAGACGCTGGCCGGCATCGACCACCGAGTCGGTGGGGTCGGAGCCCATCCGGGCGGTACCCATCACGTGTCGGGACGCAGGTGCCATGCCCAACGGGCTCGACGCGGCGTGCTGGTCGAGGCTGCCCTGGGGCGGTGAGGTGGCGCTGAAGGCCACCTCGGCTCCGGCGTCGAGCATGACCGCCTCGTGCAACGGGGCGGCGTACGCCGAGGCTGCGAGTTCGTGGCGATGCGGCGCGTAGGTGACCCGACCAGCGGGGAACCCCCACACGTCCCGCACCGACGGGTCCAGATCGATCCGGTTCGAGATCTGGGCGAGGTCCTCGCCCTGCATGGTGAACGCCCACATGCGGCGGCGCAGGGCGCTGTCACGCATGGCGTCGAGGTGGTGGGGCCCCGGCCCGTAGGTGGTCGCCTCGTCGACGGGCATCTGACCGGCACCGTGCTCCACCACGCCGCCCCGCAGCCAGGGGAGGCCGGCGTCCCTCGCGGCCCGACGCAGGCCGACGGAGTCGACGACGAGGTCGTCGTGCAGGTGGGTGACGCTCCGACCGCGCTCCCCGCCGGTGCCGTCCGGGAAGTCCGCGGCGGGGAACAGCCCGACGGTGAAGGTCTGGTAGTGGTACGTGAGGTAGCGGCCGACCAGATCGCCACCGAGGCCCTGTCGGAGCAGGAACCTCGGGGTCTCGAAGGCCCCTGCGGCCAGCACCACCGCTCGTCGGGCCCGGACCTCGAGGACGGTGGGTTCCGGGTGCTCCCGCAGGTCGAGGTAGCGCACGCCCGTCGCCCGACGACCGCTGGCGTCGAGCACCAGTTCGGTCGCGTACGACTCGGGACGCAGGTCGCAGCGGCCTGACCGCAACGCCCGCTGCAGCGCTGCGATCGGATCGCTCTTGGCCTGCACCGGGCAGCCGTAGCCACCGCAGAATCCGCAGTCCGTGCAGGCCGGCCGACCATCCGCTGCGACGCTGTTGACGCCCGTCGGCGCCCGGTAGGGGTGCAGGCCTGCACGACGCGACGCCGCGGACGTGACCAACGCCATGGGCATGTCGTCACCCGGCGGCAACGGGTACGGGGTGCTGCGCGGGGCCGCGAACGGGTTGGTGCCGTCCTCGCCGGCGACACCGAAGAGCTGCTCGACTGCGGCGTAGTGCGGTTCCAGGTCGTCGTAGCCGATCGGCCAGTCGGCCACCGACGCACCCTCCACCGGACCCCGTTCGCTGAGCAGGCGGAAGTCCTCCTCGCGGAACCTGGGCAGCTTGGCATCGGCGTGCACCCCACCGCCCCCGACCGTCGACGGCAGGTTGTTCACCTCGCCGACCATGAGCCGCTCGCCGTCCTCGACGGTCCGCCGGTAGGTCCGCGGCTCGAGCAGCGGGTCGGGCCCGAGCAGGTGCCGCCGCAGCGCCGCGATCTCGTCGTTGGCGAAGTGCCGCAGCGGCTCGTGGGGCGGTTCGAGGTCGACGAGGTGGTTGCGGCCCTTCTCCAGGACCACGACGCTCCACCCGGCGGCGCAGAGCACCTCGGCCGTCGTGGCCCCGCCCGGCCCGGAGCCGATGATGACGACGTCGCAGTCCGAGGTGGTCACCGTCGGCGCGCCCCCGCAGGCGGGTGCAGCGGCTCGGGGAACCCGATCCGGGCCCAGCCGGCGCCGTCACGATTGCCGCCGTAGGCGGGGTCGCCGTAGGTCGCCTCGCAGGCGTGGGCGTGCACCACCCTCAGGTCCGCCTCGTCCGCCGTCCCGGCCACGACCCGACCGTAGACCGACGCCCAGTCGGCGATCCGCTGCTGCCAGGCCTGGCGCTCCCAGGGACCGAGATCGAGCCACGCCGGCGCGTCGGGACCCGGATCGCCGGCAGGGCCGGCCCACTCCCCGGGTGCCGCCCAGATGCGCGGTGGCTCGTGGTCGAAGGCGGTCAGCAGGCACTCGACGTAGTCGAGCGCACCGAGTTCGACCGATCCCGGCACGGCGGACTCCAGTGCCGCCGCCACCGCCCGGCGCCCCTCCGGGTCGAAGGGACTCACGGGTTCTCGCGGAGGAAGCGGTACACCCCGGCCATGTCGGTGTTCACCTTCTCCGGCAGCGGGTGGATGGTGGCGCCCATGGCGCGCGCACCCCAGATGATCTGGGCCGTGCGTTCGACCAGCCCGGCATGGTGCAGCGCCTTCTCGGGGGTCGACGCGCAAGTCACCAGGCCGTGGTTGGCCAGCAGCGCCGCGCCGCGGTCGGCGAGGTGCGCGGCCACCTCGTCGCCCAGTTCACGGCTGCCGGTCCCCTTGTAGTCGCAGCACGGGACATCGCCCCCCACGTAGACCACGACCTCCTCGATGACCGCGGGGATGGGCTCGTGGGCCAGGGCGAACATCGTGGCGTAGACGGCGTGGGTGTGGATGACCGACCCGAGCTCCGGGTAGCTGCGCAGCACCGACAGGTGCAGGTCCTTCTCGGTCGTGGGCGATCGCGTCCCCGAGTGGACCTCGCCCTCGAGGTCGACCACGACCAGGTCCTCCAGGGTCATCGTGTCGTAGTCCACCGACGAGGGGGTCACGCAGACCAGACCGCCCTCGAGCCGGCCCGAGATGTTGCCCGAGGTCCCCTCGACCAACCCCCGGGCGAGCATCGTCTTGGCCGCCGACAGCACGGCCTCGGGGGTCGTGGTCGGCGAGTGGGTCTCAGTCATGGTGCAGAACCTCCGGGTTGGCGATGTTGGTCGGCACGCCTCCGGCGAGCAGGGCCTCGAGCCCGGTCGCCATCAACATGGAGTGGTTGGCCTCGGTGTCGAAGGTGGCGCCGCCGATGTGCGGTGTGAGCACCACGTTGGCCATGCCGATCAGCGGGTGGTCGACGGGCAGGTGCTCGCCGTCGAAGTGGTCGAGTGCGACCGCTGCGAGCTGACCCGAGGCGAGCGCATCCGTGAGGGCGTCCAGGTCGTGCAGCGCCGCTCGGGCCGTGTTGACGTAGACCGACCCCGGCCGCATCCTCGCGATCCGCTCGGCCGAGATCAGCCCCACCGTGTCGGGCGTGACCGCAGCGTGCACGGAGACCAGATCCGCCTCGGCGAGCAGGTCGTCGAGGTCGTGGGTGGCATCGGGAGCGAACGGGTCGGCGGAGATGACCCGCATACCGAGGCCCTCGAACCTCCAGGCTGCGGCCCGACCCACGGCGCCGTAGCCGACGATGCCGACGGTACGACCGGCGAGCTGCCAGCCACGGAACCGCTGGTAGGGGATGGAACCGTCCCGGTAGACCTGCCCCTCACGGACGTCACGATCCGCGGCCACGATGCCGCGGGTGGCCGCCAGGGCGAGGGCGACCGCCAGCTCCGCGACGCCATCGGCGTTGCGGCCCGGTGCCCGCAGGACCGGGATGCCGGCCGCAGTGGCACCGTCGAGATCGACGTTGGTCGGGTCGCCGCGGGTCGACCCGATGGCGACCAGTGGGAGCTCGAACAGCGGACCCTTGCACGAGTCGGCCTCGCAGATCACCACGGTCGCCCCCTCCGAATGGGCCCGCTCGGCGAGCTGTTCGCTGTTGTAGAGCCGGAGTGGTTCGTGGTCGATCCACGGGTCGATCACCAGCTCCCCGAGTTGCCGGAGACGCTCGAGGCCCTCGCCCCGGAGCGGCGCCGTCGAGAGGATCCGCAGGTCACTCATCGCACACTCTCCTGTTCCTGGCCGTCGCGCACGGCGCCGGCCTCGATCGCCGCCTCGCTGGGCAGCAGGGCCTCGACGGTTGCAACGGCGAGCACTGCGTCGTCCTGGTTGGTCATGCGCACGTTCACCTCGACGAGGTGACGGCCGCGACGGTCGACCCGGGTACCGGTCACCTCGCCCGAGAGGAATGTGGCATCGCCCGTGAAGGCCGGATTCCGGTACTGCGCGCTGGAGCTGGCGACCATGCCCCACTCCCCCGCCCAGCCGGCGACGTAGTCGAGCACCCACGCACCCATGGAGGCGCCGTACCCGTAGCCCCGGGGCATGCCGACGTGCTCGGCCCAGCGGGGCTGCAGGTGCCCCCTCGAGGGCCCGTGGTAGGCGCCGTCGGTCAGCTCCGGGTTGACCCGCTCGACGTTGCGGTCGCCCTCGAGCCCGGCCATCTCCTTGGTGTAGCCGAGCTCCTCGGCCGACAGCGAGGTCGGCCCCTTGCGGGTCGCACCCCAGGTGGTCATGGGGTACGCACGCCACTCGGTCGTGAAGCTCGCCAGGCTGTGCGGGCCGAGCACGTGCTCGGCGAGTCGATCCCCGACCGAGACGCTCTCCCAGGGGCGCGGATCGTGCGAGAGCGTCTGGATCTGCTCGATGAAGGCGAGCTTGCGGTCCTCGAGCTCGGCGAGCTGTTCGTCGGTCCAGGTCGGCTCGCTCGGCTCCGAGAACAACTGCTTCTCCTTGGCCCGCCGAGGCCGGTACCGGATCGAGGTCGATCGCTGCAGCGCCACCCGCTCTCCCCGCTGGTTGATGTAGAGCGTGTCGCCGCTCTGGAAGCAGGTCGGGCCGGCGAACTTCGTCTCGGTCACGCGGTAGTCGAACGGCATGCGGTGGCACACCAGCAGGTCGCCGGGCCGGACCCGGGGCCCGAAGAACCACCAGTCGTCACCGCCGAAGATCAGGTGGGACTCCGGGATGCGGCCGACCTGGGCGGGAGAGCACCCGTGGCTGGTGTCGCAGGCCACCGTGAACGACTGCGGTGCCACGAGCTCACCGAACCGGCTTGCCGCGGCCCAGTGCTCGTCGTAGTGGAGCGGATTCGGGTAGTGCATCGCCTGGACCCAACGACGGATGTCGTTGCCGGCCACGGGCTCCTTGAGCAGGCCCGGCTCCATCGGGACCCCCATGTGCCGGTCCAGGTCGGACACGTCGAGTTCGAGGTCGTCGTCGCTCGCTGCGCTCATGCAGGCTCCTGTCGTCGGTTGGTCACGGGAACGTCGGTTGGTACATCACGTGCGAGGCGCTCGAGCACCAGGGTGAGCAGCTCGTCGTCGCGGACCTTGGTGCCGCCCGAGGTCATGGGCACCTCCTCGGCGGAGAAGAAGACCACCCGCTTGGGCACCTTGTAGGTGGCGACCCGCTCTCGGAGGAACGACTGGACCTCCGCCTCCGTGACGGTCGCTCCGTCGGCGGGGACCACGGCCGCCACGACGAGCTGGTCGAGCCGAGGATCGGGAACGCCGAGCACGCGACTCAACTTCACCGACGGACAGGCCCGCAGGGCGACCTCGATCTCGGCCGGCGAGACGTTCGCTCCGCCGGTCTTGATCATCTCGGTGCGGCGCCCGGACCAGTGCAGGATCCCGTCGGCGTCGACGTGTCCGGCGTCACCGGTGCGGAAGAACCCGTCCGCGTCGACGCAGTCGGCGGGGTCGCGACCCAGGTAGCCGATCATCAGGGTCTCCCCCGAGACCGCCAGCTCACCCTCCTCGTCGACCCCCAGGGCGCGTCCCGACTCGGGGTCGATCACGCGCAGCTGCGTCCCGGGCAGCAGCGGGCCGTTGCCCACCTTCATCTGCTCGCGCGGGGTTCCGCTGGGATAACCCGACACGAAGGCGCAGGTCTCGGACATGCCGTAGCCGACCGGCATGATCCACCCGGGATCAGGTCGCACCGACGGGTGCCGGGCGTAGGCGCCCTTGCCGAAGGCGCACCGAACCGACGACAGGTCCGTCCCGGCCCAGTCGGGGTGCTCGGACAGCGCGACGGTCTGGTGCGGCAGCGTGTACGGCTCGGTGACCCGCTCGCGCTCGATCAGCGCCAGCGCACCGGCGGGGTCGAAGGTCTCCTGGGCCACCCAGCATCCGCCGGCGGCCAGGGTGGAGCCCACTGCGGTGTTGAGCCCAGCGGTCCAGAACACCGGGAGCGCCGAGAACATCCGGGTCGTGTGGTCACGGCCGAAGACCTGCGACTGGAGCCAGAACTGCAGGGTCGGCGCACGGTTGGAGTGCAGGACCCCCTTCGGCGTGGCGGTGGTTCCCGAGCTGAAGATGACCAGCGCGGGGTCATCGGGCACCACCCGGGCGCACCGCTCCTGCAGCGCCGGTCCAGTGCAGGTGGAGGCCGCGGCCCGGAAGGTGTCCCAGCTCTCGGTGCCCACCACTGCCACCCGGCCACCCGGACCCGACCCCTCACCGAGCGCCGTGAGCTCGTCGCCGAAGCGTCGCCCGAGCAGCGCACGCTGGGTCAGGACGAACCGGGCCGAACAGAGCTCGAGGAGCTGCTCGAGCTCAGGCCGGGTCGAGAACGTCGACATCGGCGCCGCCACTGCGCCGATCATCGCCGCACCGAAGATCGACGCCACGACCTCGGGACGGTTGCCCATGAGGATCGCGACGCGCTCGCCGGGGGCGACCCCGTGCGCGACCAACGATGCGGCGATCTCCTGCGACGCAGCGACGAGGTCGGCGTAGCTCCACCGCACGGTGGTCCCACCGTCCAGCTGGTCGTCGAACACGATCGCCTCGTTCGGGCCGTGGCGCGCACCGATCTCGGCGAGGAAGGCCCCGAAGGTGAGCGGTCCGATGCCCTCGACCGCATCGAGCGGCGGACCACGGAACGTGACGGGAGAGGAGGCGGTCACCGTGATCGGGTCCCGTTGGCGAGGTCGGCTCCGTGGGGGAACAGGCCGACGAACCCCTCGTCGGCGATCGCCGTCGCGAGCGCGGCCGCGGTCGGCTCGGCCCCCCTCGGCAGCCGGAGCGCCGGCTGGACGAGACGGGTGATGACCGACACGTCGTACTCGTCACAGACCCCGGCGGCCCCGTGCAGTTGCTGGGCGCTGCGCAGGACCGGGCGGGCCACCTCGAGCGCGTGCAGCCGCAGGGCCAGGACGTCCGCCCGAGCAGTGGCGGGGTCCTGCCCCAGACGCCACACGGTGAACCCGGCGAGCTCGCGCAGACCGGCGACCGCCACGGCGGCATCGGCCAGTTGGAACTGCACCGCCTGGAAGGCGGCGAGCGGCTGGCCGAACTGCACCCTGGACACGACGTGCTCGGTGGCCAGTTCCACCGCACGATCGAGGGAACCGAGCACCGTCCAGACAACGAGGCACTGCTGGAGCAGCAGGTCGGCCGTCGGCGGGGACCCGCCGGCGGGGTCCAGACTCAGATCACCGAGGAAACGCCCCAGACGGGTGCCGAGCCCCCCCTCGACCGAGGAGCCCACCCCACCGATCGCCCCGTCGAGCGAGCCGACCCGCCAGCGCTCGAACAAGGTGGCGTGGTCCACCCGCGGTGCGGCCGTCGGGATGCACGCGGTCGGCCGCCCGTCGGGGTCGCGCACCAGGGCGGCGGCGAGGGGGTACGGCAGCGAGGCCCGGCCCGCCACCTCGCAGACCGCGGCTGCCGCCGCCAGCGAGGTGGCATCGGCGCGCGGGTCCAGATCGTCCAGCCCGAGCTGCTCGAGGACCGGGGCGACCTCGGTGGTCCGTACGAGCGGGTCGGCCTCGGCCCGACGCGCCAGATCGACACCGCCGAGCGCGTCGAACGCCCGGCGGGCCGCATCGGCGAGCTCACGCGCCTCGGAGGGCAGCTCGGGATCCATGCCGCCGGCTCAGACCTTCGCCCCGCGCACCAGCGCCTTGGCGACGATCATGCGCTGCACCTCGATGGTGCCGCTCGAGACGGTGGCGGCCTGGGCGTAGCGCCAGTGGTCCTCGATCGCGCCGTGCAGGGGCGCAGCGGGGCCCGCCTCCACGCTGCGGTGCTCGAGTGCCCCGAACAGGGTCTCGGCCACCGACTGGTCGCACTGGGTCACGGCGATGCGCGCCGCGGAGGCCAGCACATCGGGCACCTGACCCGCCTCCTGCGCACGCACCGTGCGGTAGGCCAGCAGGCGGGCGACGCGCACCTGGACCAGCGCCCGCGCCCAGGCGGCGTGGACCCCGGCGGGCAGATCGTCCCAGTGGGGGGCCAACTCGGCGCCGAGTGCCGAGAGCAGACGTTCACAGCGGGCGTACCGGGCGATGCCGACGCGTTCGTGGGCCAGGGCGGTCTTGATGACCGACCAGCCACCGCCCAGCTCACCGAGCACCGCCTCGGGGCCGACCTCGACCCCATCGAAGAACACCTCGTTCAGGTGGTGCGGCCCGAGCATGGACCGGATGGGGCGGACCTCGATGCCCGGCGTGTCCATGGGCA
>SXMI01000090.1 GCA_005777415.1 Actinomycetota bacterium
GCGACACCCACGTGCACGGCCCCGAGGGCGTGCACTTCTACACCCGCGGCAAGGTCGTGACCGAGCGGTGGGCCGACCCGTCGACCCGCGGCCCCGATCTGGGGTTCCCGACCCACACCTGATCGACCAGCGATCCGTACCGAACCGAACGAGGACCAGATGAGCACCGAACTGACCCCCATGCGCATCGACGGACAGGCGGTGACCGCCGCAGAGGAGACCGTCGTCCGCTCCCCCTACGACGGCCACGAGGTGGGCCGGGTCCCCACCGGCACCGCGGCCGACATCGACCGGGCGGTGGCCGTGGCCCTGCAACGGCATCGCGGCGGGGCGCTGCCCGCCCACGAGCGGGCCGAGATCCTGGACCGCGCCGTGGTCGCGCTGGCCGCGCATCAGGAGGAGCTGGCGCAGTCGATCTCCGCCGAGGCCGCCAAACCCATCTCCACGGCGCGGATCGAGGCGTCGCGGTCGCTCGACACGTTCCGCTTCGCAGCGGTGGCCGCCCGGACCCTCACCGGCGAGATGCTCCCCATGGAGGCGTCGGGGCCGGGCACCGGCAAGCTCGGCTTCACCCTCCGGGTGCCGGTCGGGGTGCTGGCGGCGATCAGCCCGTTCAACTTCCCGCTCAACCTGGTGGCCCACAAGGTGGCCCCGGCCATCGCGGCGGGGTGTCCGACCGTGCTCAAGCCGGCGTCGACCACCCCGCTGACGGCGCTGCTGCTGGCCCGCCTGCTCGAGGACGAGGCGGGTCTGCCGCCGGGGTGGCTCAACGTGGTCACGGTGCCGGGCCGGGTGGCCGACCACCTGGTCACCCACCCCGACGTGGGTGCGATCAGCTTCACCGGCTCGCCCGAGGTCGGTTGGGGCATCCGGGCGAGGGCGCCCCGGATCCGCGTCGGCCTGGAGCTGGGCAACAACGCACCGGTGATCGTCCACCGCGACGCCGACCTGGACCGGGCCGTGGCCAAGATCACCGTCGGCGGCTACTCGTACTCGGGCCAGACCTGCATCGCGGTGCAGCGCGTCTACGTCCACGACGCCGTGGCCGACGAGTTCCTGGACCGGTTCACCGCGGCCGTCGGCGCGCTGGTGACCGGCGACCCGGCCGACCCCGCCACCAACGTGAGCGCACTCATCTCGACCTCCGAGACCGACCGGGTCGCCGAGTGCGTGGAGGCCGCCACCGCCGCCGGCGCGACCGCCGTCGCGGGCGGCGACCGGGCCGAGCACGGCGTGCTGCGGCCGACCGTCCTGGACGGCGTCACCGACGACATGACGGTGTGTCGCACCGAGGTGTTCGGCCCGGTGGTCGGCGTGCAGCGCTACACCGACGTCGAGACGGCCTTCGCCTCGGCCAACGACTCCCGCTACGGGCTGCAGGCCGGCATCTTCACCGCCGACCTCTCCCTCGGGCTCGAGGCGGCCCACCGACTGGACTACGGCGGCGTGTGCGTCAACGAGGTCCCCACGTTCCGGGCCGACCAGATGCCCTACGGCGGCATCAAGGACTCGGGCAACACCAAGGAGGGCCCGGCCTGGGCGGTGCGGGAGATGACGGAGGAACGGATGGTCGTCATCCAGCGCTGAGCGCCCGTCCGGGGCGCCGCGCGCCCGGTCGCACGTTACGGTGCCCCCAGACCGAAGGGGGCGCTGCGTGGCACTGCACGAGGACGAGCTGTTCGCGCGACTGGACGGGTTCCGGTCCGGCGATCTGGACACCAAGGGCGGGCGGACCTGGGCGTACGTCTACGACCCGGGGCGGGCGGACATCGACCGCATCGCCAAGCGGGCGCTCGTCGAGTTCCACGACACGAATGCGCTCGACCCCACGGTCTTCCCGTCGCTGCTGCACCTGGAGAACGAGGTGGTGGGTCTCGCCCGTGACCACCTCCGGGGCGATGACGCGGTCGTCGGCAGCTTCACGACCGGCGGGACCGAGTCGATCATGCTCGCCGTGAAGGCGGCCCGGGACCGCGCCCGGGAGCTGCGACCGGAGGTGACCCGGCCGACCATGGTGCTGCCCGTCACCGCGCACGCCGCGTTCCACAAGGCCGCCCACTACTTCGACGTGGAGGCGGTGTCGGTCCCCGTCGACACGACGACCTGGAAGGCCGACGTCGACGCCATGGCCGATGCCGTCGACGACCGGACGATCCTGCTCGTCGGCTCCGCCGTGTCCTACGCGCACGGCGTGGTCGACCCGATTCCCGAGCTCGGTCGGTTGGCGCTGGAGCGTGACGTGCTGCTGCACGTCGACGGATGCATCGGGGGCTTCGTGCTGCCGCACTTCCGGCGACTGGGCCGGGAGGTCACCGACTTCGACTTCTCCGTGCCCGGCGTGACCTCGATCTCCATGGACTTCCACAAGTACGCCTACTGCCCCAAGGGTGCCTCCGTCGTGTTGTACCGGGACGCCTCGCTGCGGCGACACCAGCTCTACGCCAAGGCGGCCTGGACCGGGTACACGGTGATCAACACCACGATCCAGAGCACGAAGTCCGGTGGCGCGCTCGCTGCGACCTGGGCCGTCCTGAACTACGTCGGCGACGAGGGGTACCTGGAGATCGCCCAGCGCACGCTCGACGCGGTCGACGCGATCCGTTCCGGAATCGAATCCGTGCCCGACCTGGAGGTCATGGGGTCGCCGGAGTCCAACCTGATCGCCCTGAGCAGCGACTCGGTGAACGTCTTCGACGTGGTCGACGAGATGCGCACCCACCGCTGGTACGTGCAGCCGCAGCTCGGCTTCGCCGGCAGCCGGGAGAACATCCACCTGTCGGTCGGTGGGGCCAGCCTGGCCCTGGTACCGGAACTGCTGGAGGACCTGCGCGCCGCGTGCGACGCCGCACGGGCCCGACCGACCCCGCCCGCCGACGACGAGATCGTCGCCCTCCTGCACTCGCTGGACCCCGCCACCCTCGGCCCGGACGAGTTCGACCTGCTGCTCGCCGGCGCCGGGATCGGTGGTGACGGTGCCGGGCCGGAGGTCCCGGAGCGGACCGCCGGGATCAACGCCATCCTCAACGTCTGCCCGCCGGAACTCGCGGAACGGGTGCTGGTCGAGTTCTTCAACCGGATCTTCGTCCCGCCGACGTGAGCGAACGACGCGGGGCCGCCGATCCGGCCCTGCCGCTGACCTACGACGAGTGCCGGGCCCGGTTCCGCCGGGCCGCTGCCGATGCAGGTCTGCCGGCTCGGCAGCGGACGATCAGCGCCCGCGGCCCCGAGGGCCAGCGGCTCTCCGTCGACTGGGTGCGATGGGGGCCACCGGAACCCCGGCACCTCCTGATGGTCCTGAGCGGCGTGCACGGCGTCGAGGGCTTCCTGGGCTCCGCGGTGCAGTGCGACCTCATCGGACGACAGGAGCGGCTGCCGGCCGCCGCAGACGTCGGGGTGCTCGTCGTGCACGCCGTCAACCCGTGGGGCATGGCGTGGTCGCGACGCGTGAACGAGTCGAACGTCGACCTGAACCGGAACTGGCGCCGGGACGACTCCGAGCCGCCGGCCAATCCCGCCTACGAGGAGCTCCACCCGCTGGCCTGTCCCGACACGCCCGGGTTGCCGCCCGTCGACGAGTTGGCCGGACGGGCGGCGGAGCTGCTCGAGCACCACGGGTACCCGTGGCTCCGGGACGGCCTCACCGGTGGCCAGTACACGCACCCCGACGGCCTCCACTACGGCGGCGCCCGCACGGAGGAGTCGAACCGCATCCTCGAGTCGATCCTGGGCGGGTTCGGCCGGGTCGAGCGGGCGTTCGTGCTGGACCTCCACACCGGCCACGGCCCGACCGGCGGGGTCACGCTCCTCTCGGACCGATCGATCGGCTCGGACCAGGACCGAACCCTCCGGTCGTTGTCCGAGGAGTGGACCGTCGAGTCCACGGCGGACGGACGGACCGGGTCGACGGGCAGGATCGCCAACGGGATCCGCGACTCGTTCGGCGCCGGGAGCGTCTCGACCTCGGCCGAGTTCGGCACCGTCGACGACCTGGAGCAGCTCGCTGCGACCTACCAGGAGCACTGGGTCCACCGACACGGCGACCTGAACGACGACGACCACGCGGCGGTGGTCCGGCGCTACCGGGCGTGCTTCACCCCGGACGATCCGACGTGGGCGGGAGCGTGCCGGCGTCAGGGCGCCCGGGTCCTGGACCGGGCGCTCGACACCGTGATCGGCTGGGGTACCACTGCGTCAGGGTCTGCATCGGGGTGATCGTGCCCGGGGAGAGATTCGAACTCTCACGGAGCGTGAGCTCCCGAGGGGTTTAAGCCCTCTGCGCCTGCCAGTTACGCCACCCGGGCATCGGGGTTCGGCACCGGTGCCGCTTCCCCCGGGGACCGTACCCGCGCCGGGGCTCCGTGCTGCCCCTCGAGCGCTGACCACGCGGCCCGACGGAACCGGTCGGCGGCGAGCCCGGTGAGCGAGTTGGTGACGACCACACCATCCACCACGTCGGCCTGGATGGAGGCGGCCGGGCGGCCGGCGAGCCGGACGGCCACGACGGCGCCGCCCCCCGCGGTCCGACGAAGGGTGCGGTCCACCTCCGCCAACGTGGGAGGCGACCGGAACACCGGGACCTGCAGCTCACGACGGCGGGCGACCTGACCGACGGCCCGGACGGCGTGGGCGAAGACCACGGAGGGAGGGTCGACCGGGACCGAACGGAGCGACGGTCGGTCACCCCCGGGAGTGGCCCGCCGGAGCGGGCCCGGATCCGGGCCGGGACCCGGGTCATGACGTGGAGCGGAGTGGAGCGGCATCGGAGGCATTGTGCGCCGGGCCTGTGACAGCGACCGCCCCGATCCGATGGCGTCCGGGAACCGGTCGAGCCGGGCGGTCAGGACCCGGGGGCCACGGCCTCACCAGAGGGCGACACCAGGAACCACACGCCGCCGACACCCTGGCCGCTCGTCGTTCCGGGCTGGTCGCTGGCGAAGAGGTACAGCGGCTGACCGCCGTAGGTCACCTGGGTGGTCCCGTCGGCCCGGGCGACCTCGCCCAGCCGCGCGGCGTCCACACCCGGACCGGCGACGGGCGGACCGTCGGTCAGCAGCGGCGGCCAGGCGGTGGCGCAGTCGTCGACGCACGTGGGCGGGGTGCCCTCGGGCCGCTCCGCGTCGGGGGTGAACAGGTAGAGCGCCTGCCCCTGGTCGTCGAAGAGGATCTCGCCCTCACCGGACTCGCCCGTGGCGACCTCGGTGCCCGAGCCGGCGGCCGGCGGTGTGGTCGACCCGACCGTGTCGTCGGGCTGCGGCTCCGGCACGCCCTCGGCGTTCAGGTTGGTCGACGTGGTCGCCTCACCCGACTCGTCGCCGCCGCACGAGGTGACGAGGCCGGCCAGGGCGACGAACGTCACCAGCGCGGCGAGGAGGACGGAGAGGTGGCGGCGAGGGCGGTCGAGCTCGGTCATGTCCGGCACGCTACCGACCCGCCCGACCCGACGGGGTTCAGGGGCGGTCCCGGCCGATGCGCTCGGCGATCCACCAGGCCAGCCGGGCCCGGTCCGGATGCTGCAGCACCAGCCGGGTGGGCCGTTCCAGGTCGGTGTCGACGACCAGGACGTCACGGTCCCGTTGCACGCAGCAGAACTGCCGGGCGCCCGGCCGGTCCGGCACCTGGAACCACCCGGCGGCCACGTAGCCGGGCAGGTAGGCGCCGAGCACCCGCCAGCCCATGCCGTCACGGACCGTGTCCAGCGGGGCGACCCGGGCGCCGACCACGTGGTCCATGGGGATCTCCAGCCGACCGGCGAGTGCCAGGACGCGCTCCAGCCCGTCCAGTTCGACCGACACGGCCCGGTCGGAGACGTGGATGGCGACGCCCACGGAGCCCGACACTACGCTCCCCGCCGTGCTGAAGATCCACTGGTTCCTGCCGACGGGCGGCGACGGTCGCGACGTGGCGCCCGGTGCCGACGGTCTGCGACCGCCGACGCACGAGTACCTGGCCCAGGTGGCCGGGGCGTGCGACCAGTTGGGTTTCGACGCCGTGCTCACCCCCTGCGGCACCGCCTGCGAGGACGCCTGGCTGGCGACGGCGCCACTCATCCCGCTGACACGGCACCTGCGGTTCCTGGTGGCCTTCCGGCCCGGCCTGCTGTCGCCGACGCTGGCCGCCCAGATGGCATCCACCTACCAGCGCATGTCGGGCGGCCGGCTGCTCGTGAACATCGTGATCGGCGCCGAGGACCACGAAGTGGCCCGGTTCGGCGACTTCGCCGACAAGGACACCCGCTACGAGCGGGCCGGGGAGTTCCTGGCGATCATGCGGGCCGCCTGGGACACCGACGGGCCCGGCACCCCGGGCGCCGACTTCGAGGGCGACCACTTCCGCGTCGTCGACGCCACGACCCGGGCCCGGCCGGTCCCCCGTCCCGAGATCTACTTCGGGGGCGCGTCGCCCGCCGCGGAGCGGATCGCCGCCAACCACGCCGACGTCTACCTGGCGTGGGGCGAGCCGCCACAGATGGTCGCCGAGCGCGTCGAACGGATGCGGGCGCTGGCCCGGGACGCCGGACGCGACGACGGCGGACGCGACGCGGATCGACCCATGCGCTTCGGCATCCGCTTCCACGTCATCACCCGGGACACCGAGGAGCAGGCCTGGGCCGAGGCCGGCCGCCTGCTCGCCGGCATGGACCCCGAGGCCGTGGCCGCCGCCCGGGCCGACTTCGAGCGCACCCGGTCCGTCGGCCAGGCCCGCATGGCGGAGCTGTCCGGCGCTGCGGGCGGCGGCGTCCCCGACGACCCCCGCGACCTGCTGGTCCACGACAACGTCTGGGCCGGCATCGGCCCGGTGCGCGGCGGCGCCGGCACGGCACTCGTCGGCAGCCACACCCAGGTCGCCGACCGCATCGAGGAGTACGCGGCACTCGGCTTCGAGGAGTTCATCCTGTCGGGGTACCCGCACCTCGAGGAGGCCTGGGCCACCGGCGAGGGCCTCCTCGGCGAGCTGCGGTCCCGCGGACTGGTCGGCGAACGACCCACGGCGGCACCCACCGGGGCCGCGTCGACGTTCCGGTGAGCGACGGGGTCGGCGGCCGGCAGCCGCTCGAGGTCGGCCTGCTGCTCTGCGATCAGCTCGACGCCGACGTCGCCGAGGTCGCCGGTGACTACACGCACCTGTACGGGGCGGCCTACGCACCGGCCGGCATCGGTTTCCGCATCTACGACGTGACCGCAGGCGAGTTCCCGTCCTCCACCGACGAGTGCGCGGCCTGGATGACGTCCGGGTCGCGGCACTCCGCCGGCGACGACCTGGACTGGATCACCCGGAC
>SXMI01000091.1 GCA_005777415.1 Actinomycetota bacterium
GTACGCCTTGCGGTCGGTCAGGAACAGGAATCCGTCCTCGTCCACGTAGCCGATGTCCCCCAGGGTCGACCACCCCGGCTGCAGGTAGGCCTCCGCGGTCTTGTCGGGGTCGTTGTGGTACGCGAACTCCGCCTCCGACTCGAAGTACACGGTCCCCGACTCGCCGGTCGGCACCTCGGCGCCGTCATCGTCGACGATGTGCAGCACCCCGACGAGGGGCTTGCCGACCGTGCCGGGGTGGGCGAGCCAGTCCTCGGAGTTCGTGTAGCAGAAGCCGTTCCCCTCGGTACCCGCGTAGTACTCGTGCAGCACCGGACCCCACCACTCGATCATCTGCTGCTTCACCGGGACCGTGCAGGGCGCTGCGGCGTGGACGGCGACCTCGATGCTCGACACGTCGTGGCGGGACCGGACCTGTTCTGGCAGCTTGAGCATCCGGACGAACATCGTCGGGACGAACTGCCCGAAGGTCACCCGGTGCTCGTCGATGAGCCGGAGCGCTTCCTCGGCGTCGAAGTGCTCCATCACCACGACCGTTCCGCCCGCCCGCTGCACGGCCAGGCAGAACCGGAGCGGAGCGGCGTGGTAGAGGGGGGCCGGCGAGAGGTAGACGGTCGACTCGTTGGCGCCGAACAGCCCGGCGACGAGCAGGAACAGCGTGTCGGCCACGCCGAGCGGGACCTCCCGCCGGGCCACCTTCACCCCCTTCGGGCGGCCCGTCGTGCCCGAGGAGTACAGCATGTCGACGCCCTCGGTCGCGTCCTCGAGGTCGTCGTCCGACTGGGCGGCCACCGCCTCCAGGAACGCGGCGTAGCCCTCGCGCTGTGAGTCCAGGGCGAAGTGGTGCTCGACGTTCGGTGTGGCCGCCCGCACCGGGGCCGCGATGTCCGCCCGGTGCGCCGAGGTGATGAAGACGCGGGCGCCGCAGTCGTCGACGATGTAGGCGACCTCGTCGGCGGTGAGCCTGGAGGAGATCGCCGTGTAGTAGAGCCCCGCGTAGTGCGCCCCCCAGGCGATCGAGAGGAACCACGGGTGGTTCTCCATGCAGAACGCCACGTGGTCGCCGGGCTGCAGTCCCAGCTCACGGAACAGACGGGCGATCCGGTTGGCGCGCCGGTGGAGTTCCCGATACGTGACCACCTCGCCCGACCCGGCCATCACGTAGGCCGGTCGGTCACCCGCTCGCTCGACGTAGGCCCCGGGGTAGTGCAGGTCGCTCATGGTTCGAACCTACACCGGGGTCCCGGCAGGGTCGCCCGGTGCGGACGCACCGGCGGTCGTCCGCTCCGTGCGGGGTACCGTCGCTCGGTGGACCCGGCGCTGAGCGTGCTCGAGGAGTCGTTGGGTCAGCCCCGACCGGACCCCGAGGTCGTGGCACGAGCCATGTCCGCTATCGCAGCGGGCGTGGACGACCTCCCGGCGCTGTCCGACTCGCTCGACTCGCTCGCCGACCGGATGGCCGGCCTCCTCGAGGGGCGTCCGGTGACGGGGTCGGCCCTCGCCGCCGTGCTCTACCGGGCCGACGGCCTCCGGGGCGACCGCCGGGGCTACGAATCAGTCGACAACAACCGGCTCGACGCGGTGATCGAGCGGGGCCTCGGGATCCCCCTGACCCTCGGCATGGTCGGTGTGCTCGTCGGCCGACGGCTCGGCTGCGAGTTCGAGCTCGTCGGCCTCCCGGGTCACGTGCTCGTACGTGAGGTCGGGACCGACCTGCTGAACGACGCCTTCGACGGGGGAGCGGTGGCGACGGCCGGGGAGGTCCGGGACCGCTTCGTCCTCCGGCACGGGGTGGATGGCTGGCGCCCGTCGCACCTCGATGCGCTCGGTCCGAGGGCGCTCACCGGACGGTGGGCCCGGAACCTGCGGGCCGCCGCAGCGGCCGCGGCCGATCGCCTCCTGGTGGAGCGCGCGCTCGGCGCCGAGCTGGTGGCCGAACCCAGCGGCGCGGTGCTCGCTGCGCTGGTGGCCTCCCTCCGGGCCCGTGGCGCGGTGCTCGACGCCGCCGGACTGCTCGAGGAGCACGCCGAGCTCGCCTCCGATCCTGCCGCTGCCCGGTTGCGGGCGCTCCGGATGCGCGCCGGGCTCAACTGAGCGGGACCGACGGGTGCGGTCCCGAGCGAGCGGGACAGGTGCCGTGCCGGCTGCGCCGTAGGTTGGCGACGTGATCGACCGCGAACTCAAGCGCACCCTCGGCCAGATGATGCACGGCGTCCAGGTTGTCGGCGCGGCCCACGACGGCGTCGTGCGCGCGTACTGCTCGCACTGGGTGAGCCAGGTCAGCTTCGAGGAGCCGATCGTGTTGGCCTCGGTGTCGCCCCGCCACGACACCTACCCGCTCATCGCCTCCAGCGGTCGGTTCAGCGTGTCGATCCTGGCCGGCGACCAGGTCGCCGAGGGCCAGTACTTCTCGTATCCGGGGCGGCGCTTCCACCACGTGGCCGACGAGTTCCTCGAGCTCACCGACGACGGCCTCCCCGTCGTGCCGGGATCCATCGGCTGGCTGGCCTGCGAGGTGTTCGAGACCCGAACCCGATGGGACGACGGCACCGCCATGGACCACCACCTCTGCTTCGCCCGTGTCGTTCGGGCCGGGGCGGGTCGGCTCCGGGAGCCACCGCTGCTCTACTCGTCGCGACTCGGCTGGCGGGTCGCCGGTGACAAGGCCCGTGAACCCGGTTCCTCGATCCGGGATGCGCTGCTCGCCCGTCTCGATGCGGCGGGGATCGCCGACCCGGGCGGCGGGCCCGACGAGGACGCCGACGGGTAGCGTGTCGCCACCAGGGGATCGGCGAGCGTCCGGCCCGTGAACGGAGGTCCCGTGTCCATCGACCCGATCGACGCCGAGGCAGCGCTCGTGACCGACGCCGTCGACCGCTTGCTGGCGACCTGCGACCCGGCCACGGTCCCGGAGCAGGAGTTCCTCGAGGCCCAGTTCGACGCCGGTCTGGCCTGGGTGCACTTCCCCATGGGCTGGGGAGGTCTCGACGTGTCGCCCAAGCTCCAGAAGCTCGTCGTCGAGCGGATCGCCGCGGCGGGAGGCCCCATCGGAGGTGCCCGCAACCCGATCGGGTACGGCATGTGTGCCCCGGCGGTGCTCACCCACGGGACCGACGCCCAGCGGGCCCTGCTCCGGCCGTTGTTCTCGAACGAGCACATCTGGTGCCAGTTGTTCTCGGAGCCCGGCGCCGGGTCCGACGTGGCGTCCCTGGCGATGCGCGCCGAGCGCGACGGCGACGAGTGGGTCGTCAACGGCCAGAAGGTCTGGACGACCCTGGCCCACATCTCGCGGTACGGGCTCCTGATCGCCCGGACCGACCCCGACGTCACCAAGCACCGGGGGATCACGGCGTTCATCGTGGACATGGAGTCCGACGGCGTGGAGGTGCGGCCGCTGCGGCAGATGACCGGTGAGGCCGAGTTCAACGAGGTCTACTTCACCGACGTCCGCATCCCCGACGAGCTCCGCCTCGACGCCGAGGGGCAGGGCTGGGGGGTCTCGATCACGACGCTCATGAACGAGCGGGTGTCCATCGGCGGCGGGACCCCACCCCGAGGGTCCGGGCCGATCGGTCAGCTCGTCGACCTCTGGAAGAAGCAGGGCTCGGACGACCCCGTTGCTCGCGACCGGGTGACGGCGTTGTGGATCCAGGCCGAGGTCAACCGGCTGACCAACCTGCGGGCCGCCGCCAACCGGCGTTCGGGGACACCCGGCCCCGAGGGCTCGGTCGCCAAGCTCGCCATGGCCGAGCTCAACAAGGCGATCTACAGCACCGCCATGGACCTCCTCGGCGCCGAGGGCATGACCTACGGGTCCTACGACCTCGTGCGCCCGCGCCACGCACTCTTCACCGACGACCTGCACAAGAACTTCCTGCGCGCCCGGGCCAACTCGCTCGAGGGCGGCACCTCCGAGGTGCTCCGCAACATCCTCGGCGAACGCGTCCTCGGGTTGCCGGGTGACGTCCGCGTCGACAAGGACCTTCCCTGGCGTGAGGTTCCCCGGTCCTGAAGCGCCCCCGGCTGACGGAACGGGGGCGGAACTGCACCTAGCCTGCACGGCGTGACCCGTCGCACCAAGATCGTCGCCACCATCGGGCCCGCCTCCGACTCGCCGGCGGTGCTCGAGCGGATGTTCGCCGCCGGTGTGGACGTGACCCGGATCGGGCTGGCCCACGGGTCGCTCGACGAGGCCCTCGCCCGCTACCGGACGATCCGGGCGGTCGCCGAGCGGGTCGGTCGTCCGGTCGGCACCATGGTCGACCTCCCGGGGCCCAAGGTCCGCTTGGCATCTTTCGGGTCCTCGCCCGTGCTCCTCGCCACCGACACCGTCGTGGAGCTGGTCCCGGGCCGGGCGTCCTCGGACTCGACGGTCCTCGGCGTCGACTACGAACACCTCCTCGGGGACGTGCACCCGGGCGACCTGCTCGCCGTCGGGGACGGGAGCGTGTCCCTGCAGGTCGAGTCGATCGACTCGGACCGGGCGAGGGCGCGGGTGGCCCACGGCGGCATGACCCAGGGTCGGCCCGGCCTGCACGTCCCGTCCGAGCGCCTCCGGATCACCTCGCCCACCGACGAGGACCTCCGCTACCTCGACGCGTTCGTCGACGCGGGTGTCGACATGGTGGCGCTCAGCTTCGTGCGTTCGGCCCACGACGTGCGTCGCGTGGGCACCGAGCCCCACCCCCGCGGACCCCTGATCGTGGCCAAGATCGAGACGCGGGCCGCGGTCGAGAACCTGACGGGGATCATCGCCGAGGCCGGAGCGATCATGATCGCCCGGGGCGACCTCGGCACCGAGCTCGGCATCGAGGACCTCCCGCACCTGCAGAAGCGGATCACCCGGGAGTGCATCAGCGGCGGCAAGCCTGTCATCACGGCCACGCAGATGTTCGAGTCCATGATCACCTCGCCGTCACCGACCCGGGCCGAGGTGTCCGATGTGGCCAATGCGATCTTCGACGGCACCTCCGCCGTGATGCTCTCCGCCGAGACGGCGGTGGGTCACGACCCGGTCGAGACGGTGGCGACGATGGCGCGTGTCGCCGCCCGGGCCGACCAGGAGTTCGACTACGAGGGCTGGGCGCGACGCATCCGGCTGCTCCGTCGCTCCGCGGTCGGGGAGTCGCTCGACGCCCGGATCACCGATGCGATGACGGCTGCGGCCTGGCGGGCCGCCACCGAGATCGGCGTGGCCGCCGTGATCTGCATCACCGACAGCGGGTTCACGGTCCGTTCGATGGCGCGCTTCCGGCCGGCCATGCCGATCGTGGCCTTCAGTCCCGACCAGCGGACGGTGCGTCAGCTCACCCTGAGCTGGGGTGCCGTCCCGTTGCACGCCACGGCACCGGTCCACAGCCTGGACCTCATGGACGACCTGATCGTCGCCGCGCGCGACCAGGGTCACGTCCAGTCCGGACAGCTGGTGGCGGTCCTCGCCGGTGCGGGTGACGAGTCGGTCCGTGCAACCGACGTGCTGCGCCTGTCCCGCGTCCCGTGAGCGGTCCGGCTCGTCGCGAGACCACCACGTTCGGCCCCGGGCTGGTCGGCTGGCGCAGCGGAGCGCACCACGCGGGGACCGTCGTGGTCCTGGTCCACGGGGCCATGGACCGCTCGGCGAGCTTCACCCGGCTCGCCCGCCGGCTCTCCGAGGGTGCTGCCCCCGATGGGTCGGGGGTGTCGGTGGTCGCCTACGACCGGCGGGGGTACGACAACTCACTCGTGCTCGGGCCCGGCACGATCGACCAGCACGCCCAGGATCTGGCCGACGTGGTCGACGGCCTGGCGCCCGCCCGGGTCATCGTGCTCGGTCACTCACTCGGGGGCACCGTGGCGGTTCGGGCGGTGGACCGGGGCCTGAGCCCGTTCGCCGTGGCCGTCTTCGAGTCGCCACTCCCGCAGCTGCCCTCCTACCGGAACGACCTGGCGGCCGCCGCGCTCGAGGCTGCGACCTCGGGGGGTCCGTCGGCGGCGGCGGAGCGCTTCTCCCGTTCGGTCCTGGGGGACGGGGCCTGGGAGCGACTCCGGCCCGAGGTCCGCTCCGCCCGCAGGGCCGAGGGCGTCGCACTCTGCGCCGAGCTCGGATCCCTCCCCGGCCTGCCGGTGATGACCTGGCCGCTGGACCGACCCGCGTCGGTGGGACGGGGCGAACTGAGCGGCGACCACTACCGGGACACCGCCGCCGAGACGGCCGCGTTGCTCGGCGGCGGAGTCGTCACCGTCCTGGCCGGTGCAGGTCACGGCGCCCACCTGAGCCATCCGGACGGCTGTGCTGCCTGGCTCGGCGGTCTGGTGACGCCTGTCTGAACCCCCACCGCACACCGGCACCCTCGCCTGTCCGCCCTGTCGGCGGCCGACGGTACGATCGCAGCGTGGTGGCCCTCCGCACCAGGATCCGACGGCGGCCCCGGCGGGCGCTGGTGCTCTCGGGTGGGGGCAACCTCGGTGCGCTCCAGGTCGGGATGCTCCGGGCGCTCGTCGAGGCGGGCATCACCGCCGACGTCGTCCTCGGGTGCTCCATCGGAGCGGTCAACGGGGCCGCCTTCGCCCGCTCACCCGACCAGGAGGGCATCGATCGGCTCGTGGCGTTCTGGACCCGTCCGGAGTCGGGGGAGCCGGTGATGCCGGGCTCACGCCTGCCGCCGCTCGTGCAACTGCTCCGGAAGGGCGAGTCCCTCCACGCCCCGGACGGACTGCGCTCGCGACTCGAGTGGCTCTACGGGGCGGACGCGACCTTCGAGGACCTCGCCGTCCCGTTCCAGTGCGTGGCGGCCGAGGTGGAGACGGCGGCGGAGACCTGGTTCGACGAGGGCCCCCTGGTCCCGCCGATCATGGCCTCGTCCTCGCTGCCGGCCGTCTACCCGGCGACGACCATCGCCGGACGGAGATTCCTCGACGGTGGCGTCGTCAACAACGTGCCGGTCGCTCGGGCCGTCGAGCTGGGCTGCCGGGAGATCGTCGTCCTGCACGTCGGGCTCCACGGCCGGCCGGACGCCCGCATCCGGCGACCGCTCGATGCGGCGCTCGAGGCGTACTGGGTGGCTCGCAACGCCAGGTTCGCCAACGACCTGGCGAACCTGCCCGGAGGCGTCGAGGCGATCATCCTCCCGCCCGGTGAACGGCCCGACATCCGCTACGACGACTTCTCCCACAGTGCCGAGCTGATCGACCGGGGCCACCGGAACGCTGAGGTGTTCCTGGCCGAACGGGCCCGTGAGGCCGAGCGCCGTGGTTCCGCCGGCGCCCTCGACCGCCTGCGGGACGGGGTGCGGAGCCGGCGCTGGGTCGCCGATGCCCGACGGGCGGCCGTGGACCCGGGGGGAGCTGTCCTGCGCTCCGAGGGGGAACCCGGGCCACCGGCGGACCTGGACCAACCGGTCGACCCGCTGTCGTAGCATGCCCCCGTGTCCGACTCGCCCGTGAACCTGTCCGCCTCCGGTCCGCCGACGACGGTGCTCCCCCTCGACGCCCCCGAGATCCGTGAGGCCCTGGCCGATGCGCTCTCGCTCCCGGGCGAGCAGCGGCGGGATGCCGTCGCCGCCGTGGTGGCCGGTGCACCCCGGTCGTCGACCGCCTGGGCGGCGCTCGGGGCGCTGGCCCGTGACGACATCGAGGCCTATGCCTGCTTCCGGGTCGGCTACCACCGTGGCCTCGACCTGATGCGGGCCTCCGGTTGGCGGGGGACGGGGTATCTGCGGGCGGGGGAGCCCGGCAACCGGGGGTTTCTGGACTCGCTCGTCGGTCTGGCTGACACGGCGGCGAGGATCGGGGAGGACGACGAGGCCGAACGGTGTCGCCACTTCCTGGTGCAGCTCGACCCCGACACCTATCACCTCTGATCAGGCCGCCTCTGATCAGGTGCCGGAACGATCCGGGGCATCGAATCGACGAGAGCGAACGAGCGAGGAGACACAGTGAGCGATGCAGGTGAGTTCCCGGCTGTCGGCAGGCCGACCGGTGAGTTGCTCGACGAGCTCCGCGCCGAGCGTGCGGGTGACCTGGACTGGAGGAGCGGCCGGGCGTTCAGCCTCGTCTACAACGTCGACGACCCGGAGCTCGAGGCCCTGCAGCACGAGGTCGCCTCCATGTTCCTGCACGAGAACGCGCTGAACCCCTTCCGCTACGTGACCCTCCTGCGGATGGAGTCGGAGCTGCTCGGGATGGTCCGCTCGCTGTTCGGCGCCGGCGCGGCGGGGCTCAGCTCCGGCGGGACCGAGTCGATCTTCCTCGCCGTCCAGACCGCACGCGACGAGGCCGCAGCCCGAGGGGTGTTCGACCCCGAACTGCTGTGCGCGTCCACCGCCCACCCGGCGTTCCCGAAGGCGTGCAAGTACCTGGGCGTGGAGTTCCGGCCGCTGCCGGTCGGCGGCGACGGCCGGGCCGACCCGAACCGGTTCGCCGAGGCGATCTCCGATCGCACGGCGCTGGTCGTCGCCAGCGCACCCTCCTACCCGTTCGGCGTGATCGACCCCGTCACCGACCTGGCGGCCATCGCCTCGTCGGCGGGCACGCTCTGCCACGTCGACGCCTGTCTGGGTGGTTACCTGCTCCCGTTCTGGGAGCGACTCGGCGAACCGGTGCCGCCCTGGGACTTCCGGGTCGAGGGCGTCACATCGATCTCCGCCGACGTCCACAAGTACGGCTACTGCTTCAAGGGGGTGTCGACCATCCTGTACCGGGACCGCGACCTCCAGCAGCGGCAGTTGTTCATGTACGACTCGTGGCCCGGTGGTCTGTACGCCTCGATGTCGGCCGCCGGAACCCGACCCGGACCACCGATCGCCGGCGCCTGGGCGACCATGACCCACCTGGGGGAGTCGGGGTACCTGCGGTTGGCCGAGCGGGTGCGGACCGCCACCCGTGGGTTCAGGTCGGGCATCGACGGGATCGACGGGATCCGCGTGACCTCGGACCCGGACCTGTCGGTGTTCGAGTTCGGCGCCGATCCCGAGTCGTCGACGCCGGTCGACATCGGTGCCGTCGGCGACGTCATGGACGACCGCGGCTGGAACCTCGACCGTCAGCAGGGCGGCCTGCACGTCATGCTCTCGCCGGGTCACGACCGGGTGGTCGACGCCTTCGTCTCCGATCTCGGCGACGCCGTCGCGGATCACGGGCAGGCGCGCGGTGGCGGACTCGCCTACGGCGGGGTCGTGGAGTCCTGATCGAGACCGCTCCGTGGTCGGCCGGCGTGCTGTGCGGGGGTGCTTCCCGGCGCATGGGTCGGGACAAGGCGCTCATCGGCTGGCCCGACCACCCCTGGGCCGCCAAGGTGGTCCACGCCGTGCGAGGGGCCGGCATCGGTGACGTCCTGCTGGTCGGCGGCGACCCCCGGCTGGGCGAGACGGCCCCGCAGGTTCCCGACGACCGGCCCGGAGAGGGCCCGGCCGCGGCGATCGCCACCCTGGCCCGGTATCGGCCCGGTCGATCGCTGCTGGTCTGCGCCTGCGACCTGCCGGACCTCACCCCCGGAGCGGTCTCGTTGCTGCTCGACGCCGTTGCCGACGGAGCGCCCGCAGCCGTGTCGGAGGTGGACGGATTCGCCGCCTGGTCGATGGTGGCGCTGGGTCCCGGCGCCGTGTCGGAGCTGGTCGCCGCAGTGGACAGGGGAGTTCGGTCCGTCCACGGGTGCCTGGGTTCCCTCGCCCTGCGGATCCCGGTGGCCGACCCTGCCCCGCTGCGGGACCGGGACGCCCCCGCCGGCCTGGTCGATGGGTGGACACCGGTGGCTGCACAGGTGCGCGGTAGCGTGTCGAACGTGAGCGATGAGATCCCCGTCATGGACATCTCCCAACTCGCCGAGCTCCTCGAGCGCGGCGTGCCCCTGCTGGACGTGCGGACCACGGAGGAGGTCGAGGAGGCCCGTGTCCCGGGTGTGGTGCACATCCCCCTCGACGAACTGGGCCTGCGCCTCGACGAGGTCCCGGTTGCGGATCCGCTCCCGGTGATCTGTCGGAGCGGGGCGCGGAGCATGAACGCCTGTGTGCTCCTTGCCGGCCACGGGCGCTCCGTGGCGAACGTCGACGGCGGCACCCTGGCCTGGATCGACTCCGGCCGGGCCGTGGAGTCCGGTCCCCGGTGACCGTGTGAGCGACGCGACCGACGGGCCGGCAGGGTTCGACCTCATCGAGGACGACCTCGCCTTCGGTCGTCTCGTGGACCGACTCGTCGAGGCCGAACGGTACGCCGTCGACACCGAGTTCCACCGGGAGCGGACCTACTTCCCTCAGGTGGCGGTCGTGCAGATCGCCGACGAGCACGGCATCGCCGTGGTGGATGCCCTGGCCGTCGACCTCGAGCCGTTCGCCCGGGTCCTCCGGGGCCCCGGGCTCGCCGTCATGCACGCCGCCCGACAGGACCTCGAGGTCATGGAGCGATCGTGCGGGATGGTCCCGTCTCGGCTGGTGGACACCCAGGTCGCCGCCGGGGTCCTCGGTTACACGACGCCATCGCTCGCGACCCTGCTCGAGCGCGAGCTCGGGGTGCGCACGGCGAAGGCCGACCGCCTGACCGACTGGCTGAAGCGGCCGCTGACCCCGGCCCAGCTCGAGTACGCCGCCTCCGACGTGGCCCACCTGCTGGAGCTGGAGGCTCAGCTGGCCGGCCGTCTGGCGGAGCGGGACCGGACGGCGTGGGTCGAGGAGGCCTGCGAGGAGCTGCGCTCCGAGCCCCGAGGGCCGCGCGACCCCGACGAGGCCTGGCGGCGGATCAAGGAGATCCGCCACCTCAAGGGCTCGGCGCTGTCGGTGGCGCAGGCGGTGGCCGGTTGGCGTGAGCGTCGGGCGGCGGCGAGCGACCTGACTCCCAGGTTCGTGATGTCCGACCTCGGGGTCGTGTCGGTGGCCTCGAGTGCGCCCCGCACCGAGGAGGAACTCCGGTCGCTCCGCGGCCTCGACGGTCGCAGCCTGAAGAACGGGACCGCCGAGGAGCTGCTGGCCGTGGTGGACGCCGCCCGGACGAGCGCGCCGGCCCGGGCGTCGGCCGCCCCGGTGCCCGAGCTTCCGGGCGAGCTGCGGCCCGCACTGCCGTTGATCGCCGCGTGGGTGTCGCAACAGGCCCGGGACATGGACCTCGAGACGGCGCTCCTGGCCACCCGGGCCGACATCGAGGCGCTCCTGCGCGGTGCACCGGATGCGCGTCTGTCCACCGGCTGGCGGACCGAGCTGGTCGGCGAACCGATCCGCCGACTGATCGAGGGCGAGGCGGCGCTGGCCTTCGAGCGGGGTCGCGGCCTGGTGCTCACCGCACACCGTCCCGCCTGACACCATCCCGCCTGAATCCGTTCCGCCTGCTTGCGTCCGGGTTCAGGCGAGCAGCACGCCGGCGGCGACGATGACGAGCACGCCACATGCAGCCAGGCTGAATCGCCGGTCGCCCCGCCGGGACCACCGGATCGCCAGCCAGCCGACACGGACCAGGGGCGCGGCCACGAGGAGGCCGATCGCCAACCAGGCCAGGCGGTCGCCGGGCCCGTCACCCAGGAACAGCGCGGCGAGCGCAGCGGCCGCCACCGCTCCGGTCGTCGCCCGGAGCGCCGTCACGGGCCGGTCGAACCGACCGGCCTTGGGGTCCCTCGGGCCACCCTCCTCGGGCGAGGATCCCGGGGTCACGCGCGGACCGCCACGACGACGGCGACGATCAGCAACAGGACACCGGTCGCCCGGCGGACGGCGGTCGGTGCGAGCGACTGCTGCAGTCGGGCCCCGAGCCAACCGCCCATGACCGCGCCGGCGATCGCCCCGGCCAACTCGAGGGGTTCGATCCGGCCCTGCACGGCGTAGACGAGCAGTCCGGCGGCGGCCGTGATCCCGAGCGTGAACGTCGTCGTGGCCGCGGCCACCTTGACGGGGACGTTCATGAGCTCGCTCATGGCGGGGGTCTTCAGGAACCCTCCTCCCACGCCGGACAGCCCCGCCACGACCCCGGCGAGCAGCGCAGCCGGGAGGCCCCGCTCGAGGTGGGTGGCCTGGTACGGCACGATCTCCTCGCCGTTGCGGTACTGCCCGCCGAGCGTGCCGGGCCACTCGCCGGCGGGTTCGGCGTGAAGGATCCCGAGCGGCGGGTTGCGGACGCCGCGCCGGGCCAGCGCCGCCACGCCGCCGATCGCGGCCGCCGCCGCCAGCACCCAGGCGATGAGTCGTTCGGAGACGTCGAGCGAGAGCAGGGCGCCCGTCACCGCCCCGGCTGCTGCTGCCAGTTCCACGGTCACCCCGAGGCGGTGGTGCACGGTCCCCTCGGCGAGTTGTCGGGAGGAGGCGGCGAGCGACCCGGCGGCCACGGTGGCGAGTCCGATGGGTGCTGCCGCGGTCGGCTCGGCGCCCATGGCCACGAGGACCGGGACCAGCAGCGTCGCCCCGCCGATGCCGCCGAGCGAACCCAGCAGCGCGGCGGCCGTGGCGAGGGCGGCGATGAGGAGCGGGGCGGCGTTCAACGGGGGTGCGCCCGGCTGCCCACGGCGGCAGGCTACCGGCGATCGACCGGGGCAGCATGATCCGGTGCGATCACAGGACTACACTCAGCGGTTCTGCCGTCGACGACCGGGAGTGCACCGTGAAGAAAGGTCGGCATCGCCGCTACGAGGAAGCCCGGGCCCTGAAGCGGGGCCCCGACCTCGACATCGAGGGCATCCTGGACGACCTGTCATCGGACCGGGACGACCGGCCCGGAGGTGACCCGGACGACTTCGATGTGCTCCGGGCGGACAGCGACGCACTCCGGGCGGGAGGCACGGAGGTCGACCCGGAGGCGGCGACCACCGACGAGGACTTCGACGACGTCGACGACGTCGACGACGAGCTCGACGACGAGATCCCCGCCGGAGGGATCCCGGTCTGGGGCGTCCGGGTCTGGGGCGTACCGGCGCGGATCAGTCGGAACGACGGCGTGACGCCGGATGGGGGAGCCAGGTGGTGGTGACCCCCGGGTGGTCGGCGCCCATCTCCGTGCGGAGTCGGTCGTAGACCTCGACGCCGACCAGTTCGACGATGTCGTCCCTGAGGGCATCGATCACGGGTTCGTGGCCGACGAAGGCGTCGGGGGCGTCGGTGCACCACCAGTGGAACTCGGCGCCGCCCTCGCCCCAGTCGCGGCGCTTCCACTCGCGGAGCACGTGGGTCGTGTGGCCGACGTCGTCGTCGTGGTATTCGAAACGGATCGGGACCTGCCAGCAGACCTCGGGCTTCCAGTCGAGTGGCCGCTCGTTGGCCAGGAGCGCAGCGAGGTGGAGTGCGCAGCCGGACCCGGCCTCGAACCCCGGTCGATTCAACAGCACGCACGCGCCGTCGTGGACCCGGGTGACCCAGGTGCCGTCGTCGTCCTTGTGGAGGGCGTCCTCGGGGCGGTCCACGGCGTCCCGGTGCTGCCAGAGCTCCGCCGGAAGTCGCCGGAGTGCCGACCGCACCCGCTTGCGGTCGGCCTTGTCCGCCATGTGCGCACCGAACGAGCAGCAGCCGTGCCCGAGCTCGGTGGCGTCCTCGTCGAGCACCCCCCGACACCCCTGGCCGAAGATGCAGGTCCAGTTGCTGGCCAGGAACGTGGCGTCGAACATCCAGGTGTCCCCTCCGTGGTCGAAGGAGATCCACTGTCGACTGCTCTCGTCGTCGTGCACCGCGAGCGAGCGTAGCGATCGGGGGCCCACCTTCGTGACCACCTGCCACCCGGGCACCTCGACCCGGTCGAGCGGGCCGACGGTGCTGGCCGTCGGGATGATCGAGGTGCTAGCTGTAGGGCGTGGCCGGTGAGTTCGACGACATCCGTTCCCGTCTCGAGCTGATCGCCGAGGAGCTCGCCGACCTGGCGATCATCCGCCTGCGCGAGTCGATCGACGCCGGCGGCTCGGAGCTCCCGGTGGACGAGCGTCGCCTCACCCGGGCCCGGCGTGCGGTGGAGAAGGCAGTGAACCTGCTCGCCGAACCGGACGACGGCTGAGGAGCGATCCCCGCGATCAGCCGCGGTTGAGCGAGCGGATGAGTGCGTGGAGCCGTCCGTGACGAGCCCGGACGAAGCGCAGTCGCAGGCGTGGCAGCTCGACGTGGTCCCGGTCGCGTCGTTCGGCGTCGCTCGGTCCGCACCGCTCGATGCGACCGCCGACCAGCAGGTCCGAGAACTCATCGTTGAGGCGCTCCACGCAGTCGTCGTCGACCTCGGTGGCCAGTCGCAGCACCAGGTGGTCGCGGACGTAGCGAACCGAGTGGAACACGCGGTAGAAGTCCGTCACGTACTCGCAGGCGTCCTCGACGTCCGAGGTCAGGTGGAACAGGTCCAGGTCGGCCCGGTCGATCAGCCCGGCGTCGAGCAGTTCGACGTCGAGGAAGTGACGGAAGCTGCGCCAGTACGCGTCACCCACGGGCTCGAGGAGCACGACCGGGCCGGGTGTCTCCCGGCCGGTCTGCAACAGCGTGAGCAGCTCGAAGGCCTCGTCCATGGTGCCGAACCCCCCGGGGAGCAGGACGTAGGCGTCGGCGGCCCGCATGAAGGCGAGCTTCCGGTTGAAGAAGTAGCGGAACCCCACCGACTTGGGGTCGCCGGCGAGCGGGTTGGAGTCAACCGGCTCGAAGGGCAGCTCGATCGTGACCCCGAAGGATCGGTCGACCCCGGCGCCCTCGACCCCGGCGGTCATGATGCCGGGACCGCCGCCCGTGACGATCATCCATCCCCTCGACGCGATGGCGGCGCCCAGGTCACGGGCCGCCCGGTACGCCGGCTCCTCGGGGCCGGTCCGGGCGGACCCGAAGATCGCCACCTTCCGGATCCCTGCGTACGGGGCAAACGTTGTGGCCGCCGCCAGCTGCTCGTCGAGGGTCCGTGCGGCGATCTTGAGATCGAGTCGGTCCAGGTCGGCGGTGCCGATGCGCACGGCGGCGTCCAGCAGGCGGCCGACGAGCTCCCGGTCCCGCTCGACCCCCAGTTCGTCGAGCCATCCCTCGAGACGCTCCTCGCCGAGTCCCGCCACGGCCCGGACGCTAGTCCGATGCTGCCGGGTCCCGTGATCCGCTCCCGATCCGCGGCCGAGACCCTGTTCCCGGGCGCCGATCCAGGCCGGGGTCGGTGGCAGACGGCTCCGAGCGTGGCACGCTGTGGTGGAGGGCGACGTGGAGACCGATGTGCAGCACGCAGGACCGATCGCGCGTCGATCGGAGGCCCACGAGCTCTTCGTGCGCGTCTACCCCGCCGTGGTGGGACTGATCCGGCGGGTCCTGGACCGACCCGGGGTCGACGTCCGGAGCCTGGCCGATGCGGAGCAGATCGCCGTCGAGATCATGGCCTGGGCGCGGCTGCGCCGACTGCCGGATTCCGATGCCGCCGTGACCCGGATCGCCGCCCGGGCCCTGGACCGGTGCCTCGAACGCATTGAGGGGTCTGCTCGCCGGGTGCCGCTGCCGACGGGCCTGGTCGTCGAGGACCTCGCCGACGACGACGTCCTCGACGACGGCGCGCGTCTCGAGTGGACGACCACAGGGATCCGGCTCGGTGAGCTGCACGAGGCCCTTCGTGACGCCCCGGTACGCGTGCGGCGAGTGGGCGTCTGCTGCGTCGGAGCCGGGCTCGCTCCGGAGGACGTCGCCGCCCTGCTCGACCTGCGCGGCGACGAGACCCTCGCCGCGCTCGGCGAACTGGCGGAACGTCTGACCGGGCTGCGCCGCAGCCGGGTGACAGGGGCGTCGTGAGCGCCGTCCTGGTCCCCGATCCGGTGCCGGCGCCACCGACCCGCTCCGAGCTCGTGGTGGAGTCGCTCGCGGTGCCCCGCCTGGACCTGGTGACCGCCGAGGACCGGGTCGACGCGCTCGTCCGCCAGGGGCGCCGGCGTTGGTGGGCGATCGGCGGTGCCGTCGCCGCAGCCCTCGTCGTGCTCGGCGTCGTCCTGCTGGTCCTGGGCGACCGCGGCGACGAACTCGACGCGACGGACGACACCTCCACCACCACCCTGGCCACGGTGCCGTCGTCGTTGCCCGAGCCAGGGGAGGTCGTGCCGGTGTCGCCCGTGACGACGGCGTCCACCGTCCCGGTCATCGACGGTGTGGCCCCGCCCGTGCCCCCGGCCTCGCGCTCCCCGCTGGGCGCCAGCCTGTCGGTGTCGACGTCCGTGACGGTGGGGGCGCCGTTCACGTTGGCGATCGACTGGAACGATGCCGACCACGCCGCCACCGGTGATCCGACGGTCGCCGTGGAGTGGAACGACCCGTTCCTGGCGCTCGCCGCGGCCGAGGCTCCGCCCTCGAGCTGCGGGACGACCGGGACGCCGCGTGCCGGTCGGATCGAGCGGACGTTCCGCTACTCCTCGGCCGGCCGTCGGACCATCTCGGTGCGCCTCCGTTCCTGCGAGGGCGGCGGGGCGCTCGCCGAGGACACGACCGTCGAGCTCGCGGTCGACGTGCGGGGGGTCTCCGGCGCTCCACTCGTGGTCGCGGTGGACGCCGCCGCCGGGGATCCGGACGCGGCGGGGGCGGTGCGCTACCCGGCCGACGCCTCGGGCGCACAGGCCCTCGCCAACCGCTCGACGGCCGTTCGCCAGGTCCTGCGCCGGGACCGCGCCCGGCCGGCGACGATCCTCGTCGCTTCCGGGTGGGGCGCCGGCGACGTCGTTCTCCTGAACCTGCCGGGCGGCCCATGCCGATGGGGGACGCTCGACGCGGCGGGCGACTCGGACGCCGCGGTGCTCGTGGAGTCGGGGTGTCAGCCCGTCCTGCCGACGACCACCACGACCTCGGTGCCGTCGACGACCTCGACGGTGCCATCGACGACCGCACCCGGGGACGGCGGTTCGCCGTAGAGCGTGGTGCGCTGCCGCAGCGTCCGACCTGTGCGCTCGGCGAGCGCCGCGAAGTCCGAGGGTTGGGCCATCGTGCCGTGCTGGGCCCCCGCAGCCCGGGAGATGTTCTCGTCGACGAGGGTGCCACCCAGATCGTCGACACCGGCGTCGAGCAACTCCTCGACACCGTCCAGACCCAGCTTCACCCAGCTGGCCTGCACGTGATCGATGCAACCGTGGTAGGCGATCCTCGCCACGGCATGGACCAGCACGACCTCCCGGAACGTCGGGCCCCGGCGACACCGGCGCTGCAGGTAGAGCGGCGCAGCCATGTGCACGAACGGCAGTCCGACGAACTCGGTGAACCCGCCGGTCTCGTCCTGCAGGTCCCGGGTGACCAACAGGTGGTCCACCCAGCTGTCCGGTGACTCGACCGTCCCGAACATCATCGTCACGTTGCTCCGGAGCCCGACGCGGTGTGCCATCCGGTGCACCTCGAGCCACCCCTCGGTGTCGATCTTGTCGGGACAGAGCACGGCGCGCACCTCGTTGTCGAGGATCTCCGCGGCGGTGCCGGGCAGGCTTCGCAGCCCGGCGTCGCGGAGCCGCGCCAGGTACGCCTCGAGCGGCTCGCCGAGGCGGCGAGCGCCCTCGGTCACCTCGAGCGCCGTGAACCCGTGGAGGTGGAGCGACGGGGCGGCCTCGTGGACCGCGCGACAGACGTCGACGTAGTAGTCGCCGTCGAAGTCGGGGTGGATGCCGCCCTGGAGGCAGACCTCCGTCGCCCCCATGGCCTCCGCCTCGGCGGCCCGTTCGGCGATGTCGTCGAGCGTGAGCAGGTACGGGGCGCCCCGCAGGTTGAGGCTCAGTGGCCCCTTGGAGAACCCGCAGAACCGGCACTTGAAGGTGCAGACGTTCGTGTAGTTGATGTTCCGGTTGAACACCCAGGTGAGTGCGTCGCCCACGGCCTGACGACGGATCTCGTCGGCCACCTCCGCGACGGCCCGCACCTCGGGCCCCCGGGCTGCGAACAGGACGCGGAGCTCGGAGCGGCCGACCCGCTCGCCGGCCAGGACGCCGTCGAGCACCTCACGGACGGCCCCATCGATGCGGCCTGCAGGCTCCCGCCGGGCGGTTCGAGGCGCAGGGACCCCTGCACCCGAGTACCAGGCCGTCGAGGTGTCGCCCACCAGGTGCACCTCGGCGCCGTCACCCACGACCTCGATCCGCCCGACACGCTCCGGGAACACCGAGCCCGGGTCGTCGCGCCCGAGCGACTCGGCATCGGAGCGGTCCAGCACCGGGAACCGGAGGGCCTCGTCCAGCCAGCGTTCGGGGTCCGCCGCGTGCTCGGGGTAGATCGTCAGCCGTGGGGCGAGCGTGTAACCGGCCGATTCGGTCACCTCCCGGAGCCGCTCGAGCTCCGGCCACGGCCGCTCGGGGTTCACGTGGTCGGCCGTGACGGGCGAGACGCCACCCCAGTCGTCGATCCCTGCCTCCAGGATCGGTCCCAGGTCGTCGGACAGGTTCGGTGGTGCCTGCAGGTGGACCGAAGGCGGCAGGATGACGCGGGCGAGTGCGATCGCGTCGAGGAACTCATCGGTCGGGCACGGCCGGGAGCGGAACATCGTCGTACCGGCCTTGGGCAGGAAGTTCTGGACGATGACCTCCTGCACGTGGCCGTACCGGTCGTGCGACGCGGCGATCGCCTCGAGCGCCCGGATCCGATCGTCACGGTCCTCACCGATGCCGACGAGGATCCCGGTCGTGAACGCGATGCCGAGCTCGCCGGCCGCCTCGAGGGTGGCGAGCCGACGCTCGGGGGTCTTGTCCGGTGCGCCACGGTGGCACTCGAGGTCGCTGCGGAGCGACTCGAGCATCATCCCCTGGGACGGTGCCACCCGCCGCAGCCGGGCGAGGTCCTCCGACGGGAGTGCGCCGGCGTTGGCGTGGGGGAGGAGCCCGGTGTGCTCGAGCACCGCCGCGCAGGCCTCGACGAGGTGGTCCACGGTGCTGGCGTGCCCGTGTGCGGCCAGCCACTCCGCGGCGGTCGGGTAGCGCTCCTCGGGGGCCTCGCCGAGGGTGAAGAGCGCCTCGTGGCAGCCGGCGGCGGCGCCGTCCCGGGCGATCTCGAGGACCTCGTCGATCTCGAGGTAGGGCGACTCCAGTCGGGCGGGCGGCTGGGCGAAGGTGCAGTAGCCGCACCGGTCCCGGCAGAGCTTGGTCAGCGGGATGAAGACCTTGGGCGAGAACGTGGTGCGCAGGCCGAACGCGCTGCGCCGGATGCGCTGGGCCTCGGCGAACAGATCGGGGTGGCTCGGCGGCGGGAGGGTCGAGGTCACGGCCGTGCTCCCGGTCCCGGTCGGCTCGCGATCTCGAGGGGCCCGAAGTCGACGCCGCACGCCGGGCAGTGGAACCCGAGGTGCACGTCGGTCCCGCACGGCTCGTGCACCAGGACCGTCGGCGGGCCGGCGTCCTGCAGCCACCGGTCGCCCCAGTGCATCAGGGCCACGAGGATCGGGGAGAGCTCGCGGCCCATGTCGGTCAGGCGGTACTCGTCGCGCGGCGGGTGCTCCTGGTAGCGCCGCCGCTGCAGGATTCCCGCATCCACGAGCTTGCGCAGGCGCTCGGCGAGCACGGCCCTCGGCGTTCCGAGGTCGCGTCGGATCTCGTCGAAGCGACGGATGCCCCGGAACGCGTCCCGCAGGATGAGCATGGTCCACCGGTCGCCCACCAGCTGGAGGGCCTGCTCGATCGAACAGGCCGGCGGCCCGTCGTCCCCCGGTTCGACGCCACCGGTGACGCCACGGGCGACGGCAGCGTCAGGGCGTTCGAGACGATCCTGGAGTGCGCTCATGGCGCGGACCGTAGACGAGTTCGCTTTCCGAACCAAGTCGGTTCGGAAAGTGAACTGAGATCCCCGACCCGTCCCCGCGGGCCGGGGTCAGTCGCCGCCGAGGGCGGCCTCGGCGACGTCCACGACGTGCTCGGCGGTGATGCCCAGTTCCCGCAGGACCGTGCTGCCGGGGGCCGAGGCACCGAACCGGTCGATGCCGACCGACGACCCGGCGTAGCGGGACCAGCCGAGCGTCACCCCCGCCTCGACCGAGACCGTCGGGACGCCCTCGGGCAGCACCTGCGCTCGGTACGCGGCGTCCTGGGCCTCGAAGACCTCCCAGCTCGGCAGTGACACCACCCGGACGGCCCGGCCCGATGCGGTGAGGCGCTCGGCGGCCTCCAGCGCCACCGCCACCTCGGTCCCGGTGGCCACCAGCACGATCTCGGGGTCGGTGCCGCCGTCGAGGACGACGTACCCACCCCGGCGGACTCCCTCGTGCGCCGTGGTGGGATCGACCGGCAGGGTCGGGGTGCCCTGACGGGACAACACGAGCGCCACCGGACCGGTTCCCTCGACCGCCAGACGCCAGGCCCCGGCGGTCTCGTTCCCGTCCGCGGGCCGGATCACGGTCAGGTCGGGGATCAGCCGGAGCGACATCACGTGCTCGATCGGCTGGTGCGTCGGGCCGTCCTTGTGGCTTACTACGCGACTTACTACACAAGCCCGGTGAAACCGATGCCGCCCGAAAGCGACCGGCCCGCCGGCATGAGCGACGTGCAGTGGCAGGTCGCGAACTGGTACAAC
>SXMI01000092.1 GCA_005777415.1 Actinomycetota bacterium
GCCTCGAGCACGTCGGGGTGCTCCTCGAGGTCCGCCTCGATCTCGAGCGGGTACACCGAGTAGCCGCCCGACTTGATCACGTGCTTCGACCGACCCTGGAAGGCGACCATGCCCAGCAGCCCGGCGCGCACCAGATCACCGGTTCGCAGCCAGCCGTCCTCGGACAGCGCCGCCGCCGTGGCCGTCGGATCACCCCAGTAGCCGCGCAGGACCCCCGGGCCCTTCAGCTGCAGCTCACCGACCTGACCGGGCGGCACCGACCGCCCCTCGGCGTCCGCCACCCGGAACCGCCACCCCGGCAACGGGACGCCGAGCGAGTCGCCCAACCCGACGGGGAGCAGCGGCGGGGAGACCTTGGCCGCTGCGCCGCCGCCGACCTCGACCATCCCGTAGCCCTCGACGAACGCCGCCTCGCCGACGGGGCCGATGAACGGCACGGTCGCCGAGGCGCCCATCGACTTGAACTCGCGGGCGAGCTCGGGCGGCATGACGTCGGCCCCGCTCATCCACACACGGACCGACGTCAGGTCCCGGTACCCGGCGCCCGCCTCGAGCAGCATCCGGTACATCGTCGGCACACCGACGAAGGCGCTCACCCGCCGCTGCTCGATCAGGTCGAGCACCCGCACCGCCGAGAAGCGCGGCAGGAACGCCGCCGGCACGCCGGCGACCGACAGGCCCAGCAAGGTGACGAACCCCATGATGTGGGCGACGGGCAACGACAACAGGACCTCGTCGTGGCGCAGGAACCCGGGCCACAGTGCGGCGCTGGACACCTGCCCGACGAGCGCCCGGTGGGTCAGCTCCGCGCCCTTCGGCCGGCCGGTCGTACCGGACGTGTAGAAGAGGGCGGCGGTGTCGCCGGGGCGGGCCGGGTGCGGCGGACCGGGGGTGGTCCGGGAACCCGGGCCGGAGTCGAGCTCCTCGCCGCTGCGGATCACCAGGCTCGCACCGGAGTCGGCGACCACATGGTCGATCTCGGCCTCGCGCATCTGCGGGTTGACCGGCGCCGGCAGCCCGCCGGCCCGGGCCACGGCCAGGCACAGGAGGAGCTGGTCGTAGCTGTTGGGTGTGGCCACCACGACCGGCCGTCCCACCTGGTTGCGGGCGGCGACCGCAGCGGACCAGCGGGCCACCTGCTCGGCGGCCTGAGCGTGCGTCAGGCCACGCCCGTGGCCGACGTCGCCCAGCTCGTCGACCGCGAGCCGGTCGCCGTGCAGTTGTCCGAGCCGGTCGGCGAGATCGGCGAGCGTCGCGTCCCGACGAACGGCCAACGAGACGCGACGAACCAGTGAACGGGGGGAGATCACCCCGACAGCTTCTCCAACGGAGCCCACGAGAGCAACAACCGCTTCTCGCCGACCTCCGGGAAGCGCACCACGGCCTCGGCCTTCTCGCCCGACCCCTCGATGAGCAGGACCACGCCTTCGCCCCACTTGTTGTGGCGGACGTCGTCACCGACCCGGATCCCCAGCTCGTGAGCGCCGGTCGACTCGGGAGGGCGGGGACCGGCGAAGGACGAGCCACCGGACGGGACGAACCCGCTGTCCCGACCCGAGCCGTACCCGCCGCCCGAGTCCCAGGACGTCGACGACCACCCGCCTCGGGCGCGGCGGGACGATCCGGAACGACTGGCGGGCGACTCCTCGACCAGGTGGCCAGGCAGCTCGGACAGGAAGCGGCTCGGCGGGTTGTACTGGGTGGAGCCGTGGAGCGTCCGGCACCAGGCGTTGGAGAGGAACAGGCGACTCCGGGCCCGGGTGATGCCCACGTAGCAGAGGCGCCGTTCCTCCTCGAGCTGGGCCGGCTCGGTGAGCGACCGCATGTGCGGGAAGACGCCCTCCTCCATGCCGACGAGGAACACGACCGGGAACTCGAGTCCCTTGGCCGAGTGGAGCGTCATGAGCACGACCCCGGTGTCGGACGGGTCCTCGGGGTCGGGCAGCGAGTCCGTGTCAGCGACCAGCGACACCTGCTCGAGGAACTCGTCGACCGTCTCGAACTCCGAGGCCAGACCGACCAGCTCGCTCAGGTTCTCGAGTCGACTGTCGGCCTCCACGGTCCGCTCGGCCTCGAGCTCACCGACGTAGCCGCTGCGCTGCAGGAGCTGCTCGATCACGGCGGCCGGACCATCGGCCAGGTTCGTGGCCACGTCGTCGATCAGGTCGAGGAACGCCTCGATGCCCCGCGCCGACCGGGCCGACGCACCGGCGTCGTCCCAGCGACGGAGCGCGTCGACGAAGGTCACGCCGTGGGCCCGGGCGTAGGCGTCGAGGCGTCCGACGGTCTGGTCGCCGACACCACGCTTGGGCGTGTTCAGCACCCGCTTGACGCTCACCTCGTCGGACGGGTTGGCGACCGCCTGCAGGTAGGCGATGGCGTCCTTGATCTCCTTGCGGTCGTAGAACCGGGTGCCGCCGACGACGCGGTACGGGATGCCCGAGTGCAGGAACTGTTCCTCGATGACACGGGACTGGGCGTTGGTCCGGTAGAAGACGGCCACGTCCGACCAGCGGGTGCTGCCGTCCTCGTGGAGGGTGGAGATCTCGTGGGCGACCCACTGGGCCTCGTCGCCCTCGTCCTCGCCCTGGAAGTGGACGATCGCCGCACCCGCCCCCGAGTCGGTCCGCAGCTCCTTGGGCCGGCGGCTCAGGTTGTTGGCGATGACGGCGTTGGCGGCGTCCAGGATCGTCTGCGTGGACCGGTAGTTCTGCTCGAGCACGACGACGGTGGCGTCGGGGAACGTCGTCTCGAACTCCGCCAGGTTGCGCATGTCGGCGCCTCGGAAGGCGTAGATGGACTGGTCCAGGTCGCCCACGACACACACGTTGCGGTGCTGCTCGCCGAGGAGCATGACGAGCTCGTTCTGGACCGGGTTGGTGTCCTGGTACTCGTCCACGAGCACGTGGGCGAACCGCTGCTGGTACCCGGCGAGCACCTCGGGCTGGGTGCGCAGCAGCTCCACGGTCACACCGAGTAGATCGTCGAAGTCCATGGCGCCCGCCCGCACCAGGCGCTGCTGGTACTCGGCGAAGACGTCGGCGATGCGACGCTCGTGGATGACCGAGGCCCGCTCGGCGTACTCGACGGGACCGAGCCCCTCGTTCTTGGCGGCCGAGATGGCGGCGTGGACACCCCGGGGCGGGAACTTCTTGGTGTCGACGTTGAGGTCACGCAACACGTACCCGGTGAGGCGCACCGCATCGGCCTGGTCGTAGATCGTGAACGCCGACGGGTAGCCGAGCAGCTTGGCGTCACGCCGGAGGATCCGCACGCACGCCGAGTGGAACGTCGACACCCACATCTTCTCGGCGACCGGGCCGACCAGCGTTCCGACCCGCTCACGCATCTCGCCGGCGGCCTTGTTGGTGAAGGTGATCGCCAGGATCTGGAACGGCGAGACGCCGCCGACCTCGATGAGTCGGGCGATGCGATGGGTGAGCACCCGGGTCTTGCCCGACCCGGCTCCGGCCACGACCAGGAGCGGGCCGTCGGTGTGGGTGACCGCCTCCAGCTGGGCCGGATTCAGGCCGGCGAGCAGGCGCTGGTCGGGGTCCGCAGCGGTCGGATCGAGATCCAGCGGGCCGAGGTCGGGGGACACGGGCGCACCCTACCCGGAGGCCCTGACGCCCTGCCCTGGGCCGGACGGGCCGAGAGGAAGCCCGGGCGCCTACGGCAGACCGAACACCGTTACCGGCGTGGTCCGCTGGGTGGTGGTGCCGTCCCCGAGCCGCCCGAAGCCGTTGGACCCCCAGCAGC
>SXMI01000093.1 GCA_005777415.1 Actinomycetota bacterium
GACGAGGTCGACGTCGAGGTGCTCGAGGTCGACCTGGACCGCGAGCGGATCTCGCTGTCCCTCAAGGCGACCCAGCAGGACCCGTGGCAGGAGTTCGCCTCCAGCCACCAGGTCGACGAGCTGGTCTACGGCCGGGTCACCAAGCTCGTGCCGTTCGGCGCCTTCATCCAGGTCGGCGACGGCATCGAGGGTCTGGTCCACATCTCCGAGATGTCGGCCCACCACGTGGACCTGCCCGAGCAGGTCGTGACACCGGGCGAGGAGCTCTGGGTCAAGATCATCGACCTGGACGTCGACCGCCGTCGGATCAGCCTGTCGATCAAGCAGGCGGCCGAGGGCGGCACCGTGGCGGCCGAGTTCCAGGAGCACTTCGGCGAGCACAACTACGACGCCGAGGGCAACTACGTGGGTCCGGCCACCGAGTTCGGCGACGGCGAACCCTCCGAGGCGCAGGCCGCCTGGGGCGACGTCTACGGCGAGGAGGATGCCGCCGGGGCAGCCGCCGATGCCGTCGAGGCCGATGCCGTCGAGGCCGATGCCGTCGAGGTGGCCGAGGTCGAGCTCGCCGACGCCGAGGGGGCGGTCGAGGCCGCCGTCGAGGCCGACGAGGCCTGATCCACCTCAGATTCCTCAAGCTGCGCCCCTGATCGGCCGAACCACCACCGAACGTCGACCCGGAGGGGTCGGGATCGGAGTGGATGGCTGTGGGATCGCGCAGGACGCTGACACTGGTGGGTGCGGTCGTGGTGGCGGCGCTCGCCGGACTGGTGCTGTTGAAGTACGTCAACGGCGTCGAGCAGCGGGCCGCGCAGGCTGACGCGTTGGTCGACGTGGCCGTGGCCGCCGGGCCGATCCCGGCCGGGATCGCCTCGGATGCCGCCATCGACGCCGGCCGCATCACCATGGCGAAGCGCCCGCAGCAGGACGTCCCCCAGAACGCCGTTCGTCGTCTCGCCGACATCCAGGGCCAGCAGGCGGCGCTGGACCTGAGCGGCGGCGAGATCCTCACCACGGCCATGTTCGAGGCGGACTCGGTGGCCGAGTCGTCCAACACCAACGAGATCACCCCCGGTCACGTGGCCGTGTCGGTGCAACTCGACGAGGCCGCCAGCCTGGGGGGACTCATCGAGGTCGGTGACAAGGTGAACGTCTTCGCGCTCGTCGACTGCGCGGCGGCCGGCGGAGACTCGGGTGGTGTGGCGCCGGTCGTGCCCACCGGCCCCTGTCAGGTGAACGCCAGTGGTGGCACGCCGCTGTCGTCACGACCGGCCCGGGCCCTCTTCCAGTCGGTGAAGGTGATCGCCGTCGGTGACCGCTTCGGTCAGCCGGTCGCTGCCGCCCAGCCCGGCGACGCGGCTGCGGCCGATCCCAGCGAGACGACCCTCCCGCCGGGCAACGAGCGGCTCTTCACCTTCGAACTGGTGCCGGCCGAGGCGGCGCTGTTGCTCTCCATCCCGCCGGGCAACCTCTACCTGACCCTCAACCCGGCGGGCTACCAGCCAGCCCCCATCCCCTTCATCACCGACATCCCGAGCCTGCCCGGTGAGGCCGGTGTCTCCAGCGACTCCGACGAGGTGCCGAGCGGGACGGGCGGTCAGTGAGCTGGACGATGACCCACGACGAGGTCGGCCAGCCGCCACTCGAGGTCCCGGCGCCGCCGGTGACCCTGCCGACGGATCCGGCGACGACGCAGTCGAGCGATCCCGCCCCGACCGCCGCACCCGCCGACGTCGCCGTTCCTCCGGTGCGTTCGACGATCAGCGCCTCCCTGGCGGTCGTGGAGGCCGATCCGGTCCTCCGGGACCAGCTCTGCGTCTCGCTCGGTGATGGGGTGTCCCCGTTCTCCACGATCGAGGAGATGGCCGGTCGACTCACCGGGGCCGTCCCCGTCGTGACGGTGCTCGGGCCGTCCTGCTCCGAGGACGCAGCCGTGGACCGGGTCGCCGCCGTGGTGGAGCAGTTCCCCATGGTCGGGTGCATCCTGGTCACCGAGCAGCTCACCACGGCCCTGCTCCAGCACGCGCTGCGGGCCGGGATCCGTGACGTGCTGGCGGTCAGCGGCGGCCTGCAACCGCTGATCGACGCCATCCAGCGGGTGTCGGTGACGCTGGAGCACACCGCCGCGGTGCCGTCGGCGGTCACCCCGACGGACACACCTCCGGTTGCGCCGGTGACGTCGGTCCCGCCCGACGAACCCCACCGGGGTCAGGTCGTGACCGTGTTCTCGCCGAAGGGCGGCTCGGGGACCACGGTCGTGGCCACGTCGTTGGCCGTCGAGCTGGCCCGCCGGTCGAGCCGGCCGGTGTGCATCGTCGATGCGGACCTGCAGTTCGGGGACGTCTCGGTCGGACTCAAGCTCACGCCCGTCCACACGATCGTCGACGCCGTGGCGGCGGCGGAGCGGCTCGACGCGGCGCTGCTCGAGTCGTTGCTGGTGACCCACGAGCCGACCGGCCTCCGGGTCCTGCCCGCTCCGCTCGAGCCGGCGTACGCCGATCAGGTCGGTGCCGCCGACCTGACCAGGATCATCGAGACGCTCCGCTCGTTCTGCGACTTCGTGGTCGTCGACACGCCCTCGTACCTGAACGACGTCGTGCTGAGCGTGTTCGACGTGTCGGACAGCATCGCCCTGGTGGCCGGACTCGACATCCCGTCCATCAAGAACGTGAAGGTGACGCTGCAAACGCTCAGGTTGCTCGACATCCCTGACGAGAAGCTCCTCATGGTGTTGAACCGGGCCGACAGCAAGGTGAAGCTCGACGTCAACGAGGTGGAGCGGGCCCTGCAGTTCAAGGCCGAGGTGCAGGTGCCCTCCGACGTGTGCGTGCCGCAGTCGGTCAACCGGGGCGAACCGGTCGTGACCCACTCGCCCAGGTCGGGCGTGGCGCGGGCGATCGTGGGCATGGCCGACCGCTACGCGGCCCCGGTCGGCTCCAGGCACAAGCGGCGCAGGTAGCAGGGGCGGAGGGCGAGATGTCACTGTTCGAACGGATCAGCGAGCGTCAGGGCGGTGCCGACCGGCCGCCGCAGCCGCCGCACTCGGCCCCGCCCGAGCCGGTGGTGGTCGAACCGGCCGGAGCGCAGCCGTCGGCTCCGTCGGCTCCCGCCGGGGACCCCTTCGCCGGGACCGTCGCCGAGGCGTCGGTCGCCGCGGCGCCCCCGGACTTCGGCGGCACGGTCGACGACCCCTGGTCGGACCCGATCGAGGCGGGTCTCCCGGCCACCACGGCCCGACGCATGGACCCGGCCATCGGTGCGCTGCGCCAGCGCATCCACCAGCTGCTGATCGACGAGCTCGGGCCGCTGCTGTTCGACCGGACCCTCGGCGAGGACGACCTCAGACGGCAGGTCCAGGAGCAGCTCCACACGGCACTCGTGGCCGAGCAGGCACCGCTGTCCGCTGCGGACAAGGCCCAGCTCATCCAGGACGTGACCGACGACATCCTCGGGTACGGTCCGATCGACCACGTCCTGCGGGACGAGGACGTCAGCGAGGTCATGGTCAACGGCCCGGACGACGTGTTCGTGGAGCGCAACGGCAAGTTGTCCCGGGATCCGTCGGTCCGCTTCCTCGACGCGGACCATGTCAGGCGGGTGATCGACAAGATCGTCTCGCAGGTCGGTCGACGCATCGACGAGTCCACACCGATGGTCGACGCCCGGCTCCCCGACGGGTCACGGGTGAACGCCGTCGTGGCGCCGCTGGCGATCGGCGGTCCGTTCCTGACGATCCGTAAGTTCGCCGCCGACCCGCTCCAGGTGTCGGACCTGATCCGGTTCGGTTCCCTCGACCCCCGCTCGGCGAGGTTCCTCGAGGCGTGCATCATCGGCCGCCTGAACGTGATCGTCTCGGGCGGTACCGGCACCGGCAAGACGACCCTGC